>JAISYY010000345.1 GCA_031269635.1 Tannerella sp.
TTTAAAATCTCGCATTTCGTATGCAGTGTTATGATTATTATGATTTGTCGCTACGTCTTTGCGAAAGCTTACCCAAAGCAATCCGGGTAATGCGAATACACTTCCGGGCGACATATAAAAATTACCTTGCGATGAGTAGAAAGTAATTCTTTTTTCCGCGCTGAACGAGCAGATATTTGCCGTTTAACAGGTGATCGGAATTTATGACGGTGTCGTATCCGGTGAGTTTTTCTTTGTTTATGCTGATGCCTCCGCTTTGTACCAGTTTACGCATTTCGCCTTTCGACGGGAATATGGCTGCTTTGTCGATACACAAGTCAACGGCTTTGATACCTGCCGACAGCTCGTCGCGGGATATTTCAAACTGGGGCACACCTTCAAATACGGCTAACAGTGTATCTTCGTCGATCTTTTTCAGTGTGTCGGAGGTCGCATTGCCGAACAGGATAAGGGAGGCTTCTACCGCTGCATTGTAATCTTCTTCGGAATGTACCAGCGTTGTTACTTCCTGAGCCAGGCGTTTTTGCAGCGGGCGCAGATGGGGCGCTTCGGTTTGTTCTTTTTCCAGCGAAGCTATTTCTTCCCGGCTTAATGCCGTGAAGATCTTAATGTATTTGGCCGCATCTTCGTCACTTACATTCAGCCAGAACTGGTAAAATTTGTATGGAGATGTATAACGGCGGTCTAACCACACGTTACCGGATTCCGTTTTTCCGAACTTTCCGCCGTCGGCTTTGGTGATAAGGGGGCAAACAAGCGCAAACGCTTCTGCTTCCGGCCCTAACGAGCGGCGTATCAATTCCGTTCCCGTGGTGATATTTCCCCACTGGTCGGAGCCTCCCATCTGGAGGCGGCATCCTTCGTGCCGGTATAAATACAGAAAATCGTATCCCTGAAGTAACTGGTATGAAAATTCCGTAAACGACATGCCAACACTGGATTCCGCGCTCAGGCGTTTCTTGACGGAATCTTTGGACATCATGTAATTTACCGTCAGATGTTTTCCTATGTCGCGGATGAAATCAAGGAACGTATATTCTTTCATCCAGTCATAATTGTTAACCAGTTTCGCCGCGTTTGGAGCATCGGATTCAAAATCAAGAAATTTGGCAAGCTGTTTTTTGATACTTTCCTGATTGTGGCGTAAAGTGGTTTCATCAAGCAGATTGCGTTCGGCCGATTTCATGGACGGGTCTCCGATCATGCCGGTAGCGCCGCCGATAAGGGCTATCGGACGATGACCCGCACGCTGAAAATGCTTCAGCATCATGACGCCGACTAAATGTCCGATATGCAGCGAGTCTGCCGTAGGGTCAATCCCCACGTAAGCGGAAGTCATCTCTTTTTGCAGTTGTTCTTCCGTTCCGGGCATCATGTCGTGTATCATGCCCCTCCATTTCAATTCTTCAACAAAATTCATTGTGTTACTGTTTTTAGCGGTGCAAAGATAGTGTTAAATCGCGTGTAATGCAAAAAAACAGTACATTCATCGGATGACGGAACGAAAAAATGCCTCTATTGTTTCGGACAGTTTTTCTTCGGAGATATTTAAGTCTTTTGTTATCAACTTGTAAATGTTGCGGATGTCTATGTTTTTATCGTCTGTTTCCGCGAGAAGGCGTCTTTTTTCCCATGCCGCTTTCAAGGCTTGCGGATTGTAGTTTGTGCCGAACGACAGGTATAGTCCTGCATCTAATAATTGCTTCGCCAGGATCTCGTGGCCTCTGAATCCGTGGATGATCCATGGCAGAGCCGGTTTTATGGATTTGCGAACGTGCAGCAGTTCGTCCCATGCTTTGACGCAGTGTATGATAACCGGTTTCCCGGTTTCTTCGGCTAAACGGACATGCATTAAGAATAATTCCTGTTGCAACTCGAAACTGTTTTTGTCTTTTGCCGTTATTTTATCCAGTCCTGTTTCGCCAATGGCTACCACAGACGGCATACGGGCATATTTCCGGACCGTCTCCATTAGATGAATGTCAGGATGCCAAGGGTGGATACCGACAGAAAAATGTGCGTTCTCTACCGTTGAGGAATTTTGCGGACTCAGGCCGCTTTCGCAACGGTGATGCGCGGAATCGTGCCGCATCCGGCCTGAACAGGCGGAGGGGGTATGCAAGTCGATGGAGATAACGGTAATATCTTCCGAATGTACCGGCGGCTGGTGGGAGTGTATGTCGCAGTATATCATCTCGTTTGCATGTTTTTCCGGGAGGCCGGTCAGGGTACGGGATCGTATCCGCTTCCACCCCATGGGTGACATCGCAGGATGCGTTTTATCGCCAACAGGCTACCTTTCAGCGGCCCGTGTTTTTTCAAAGCTTGCACGGCGTATTCGGAGCAGGTAGGTAAGTACCTGCAACTTGCCGGTGTTAAGGGTGATATACAATATTTGTAGAAATAAATCGGCAATAGCAAGATTTGTGTCAGTAACCGTTTCATAAATTTTCTTTTCTGCGGATGATATTCATCGCTTTCAGCATCGCCTTCTCTATGCTTGCGAACGTCTTCATTTCATTACATATATAGATACAGGCTACATAAAGTTGTATTCCTTTTTGTTTGCATAGCCCGGAAATCTCATTTTTATTTAACCGGTGAGCCTCACGTATGAGCCGTTTTATCCGGTTACGCCGCACGGCATGGCGGATGCGTTTTTTGGGAACGCTTATAAAAACGGAAATACCCGGCGATGAGGACAGGTCGCCGTCATCCGGTAAATATAAAATCCGCAAGGGATACGACACGAAAGACTGTCCGTCGGTGAACAGCCGGTCAATATCCTTTTTCAAACACAGCCGTTCACTTTTAGGAAAAAAATACCTCTCAGTGACTTCCATTTTTATTGCCTTGACCCATTTCCTTTTTCAGATATTGCTCAAGGGCGGCAGTCATAGAAGGGGCTTCCGGTGTCGGCGCTTCAATATCGAGACGTAATCCCGCATCGACGGCTGCTTTGGCTGTTGTAGGCCCGAAACAGCCGATCCGGATGTCATTCTGCTGGAACTCGGGAAAATTTTTCAACAGGGAAGAGATGCCGGAAGGACTGAAAAACACAAGCATGTCATAGTCAAACTTTTCGTCATCGGTGAAATTGTTGCTTACCGTACGATACATGATCGCTGTCTTGTAGTTGATTCTTTTCCCGTCGAGACTTACCATAAGATCATCTTTATGCACATCGGAAACGGGAATCAGGTATTTTTCTTTTGAATGTTTCCCGACAAGTTTTACTAACTCTTCCAGTTTCCCGCTTTGTCCGTAAAAGATTTTACGCTTACGATATATAATATATTTCTGTAAATAAACGGCTATCGTTTCTGTTATACAAAAATATTTCATCATTTCGGGAATTGTGATACGCATTTCTTCACATAGTTTGAAGAAGTGGTCTACGGCCGTTCGAGCTGTGAAAATAATAGCGCTGTAGTCCAAAATGGAAACCCGTTGCTGTCTAAATTCTTTTGCAGATACCGGTTCTACTTTGATAAAAGGACGGAAGTCTATTTCCACGCCATATTTCTCCGCAATATCAAAATAAGGAGATTTGCTTGAGACCGGCTCAGGTTGGGATACCAACATTTTTTTGATAATCACTGTCATATATTATTTGTTTCGATAATATTATACATATAAATCAAACCCTCATATAAAAATACCATTGGTATAATTTCTTGGCCGCAAAGGTACAAACTTAAAAACAATAACCCCGTATTTTTGTAAAAAAATATGTGAATAAGTCTGTATGCCAATATGGATTTGTATATTAAATAGCTGATAATAAACACGATGTATGCTATAAAAAAATATTCGCCAATAAGCAATATCCATAAAACAGGAACATACAGGGATATTCCCCACGTGCAAAATAGTGCCTGATAGTTCACGAACATTGTTTTGTATGCGTCCTGTTCTAAAAAAATATATCCGAAAATGGCGTAAAGGCTTCTTTTAAACAAGTAAAACGCGAGTAAAACGGCAAACAGGATGGCGATGACGAGGAACGTTTCCGGTATATTCGGATGTATAAAAAAGTTGTATTCCGTACTGACAAGGAAAAGGAATATACTGCACAGGAACAGCGTCTGAAAACTCATGAAAAGATTGAAGAGGAAACTGTCTTTTTGCGTTGCGCTGAAAATACTTTGCCTTTGTTTACTTACATTCGTATTCAATATCATTTTGCCGAACAGGGGTGTATTGAGCCTGAATATTAATGCGAATGTAAACAATAAGATAAAGACGACAAGCAGCAAGATGTCGTTCGAAAACGTCGTATTATGGAGATAAATACCGATATATCCTTCAAAATCAGTGTTATACATTAATATTCATGAACTTGTTCCGGCTGCAAAGTTAGTGTTTTCTTTTGATTATTCACTCTTTATGCTATACGATTATTTTGCCTGCCAGTACATTTTTGTAATCTTCATAGTTCTTTTGCAGGAGGATAGGGGTATCAAGTCCGTACGGGCATTTCTCTTTGCAGCGATCGCAACGGATGCAGTCTTCCGTTTTTTTCATTTTTTCCTGCACTTCCTTTGTCAGTTGCAGTGCTGCCGGCGAACGGCGCAACAATAAAAACATACGTGCGCACGTGTTTATTTCGATATCCACCGGACAGGGCATACAATATCCGCATCCTCTGCAAAAATCTCCCTGCAGCATGTTTTTATCCCGTTCGATATGTTCCGTCAGACGGCGATTCATCGAAGGCGGCGAGGCAATGTATTCCAGAAACTCGTGCAGTTCGTCCAAACGCTGGATGCCCCATATCGGGAGTACGTTTTTGTATTGTGCGAGAAAAGCGTACGCAGCGGCGGCGTTTGTTATCAATCCTCCCGAGAGGGCTTTCATTGCGATGAATCCCATGTTGTTTGTTTCACATTTCCTTACCAATTCAAGTTCTTTTTCGCCGGAAAGGTAGCAGAACGGGAATTGCAGGGTCTCGTACAAACCGCTGTCGATTGCTTCGTGAGCAACCGCCAGGCGATGATTTGTAATGCCGACGTGTTGCACATAGCCTTTTTTTACCGCATCGGTCATTGCTTCGTAAAGCCCGCTTTTATCCTCCGGTTTCGGACAAGATCCCGGATTGTGAAACTGGTAGATATCCAGATAATCCGTTTGCAACTTTCGGAGGGTTGTTTCCAGGTCGTCACGGAATCCCGAAGCGTCCTGAGCCATTGTCTTTGATGTGATAATCACTTTGTCGCGCATTCCTTTGAATGCTTTGCCTATTTTTTCTTCGCTGTCGGTATAAAACCGTGCCGTATCAAAAAAACGGATTCCGCCTGCATAAGCCTTATGTAGCAGGTAAACGGCCTCTTTTTCCGGGATGCGCTGGATCGGCAGCGCTCCGAATCCGTTTTTATTTACCGTAATATTTGTTTTGCCTAAAGTGACATTTATTCCTTCCATGTTAATATATAGTCCTCCGTTACCTGGTAATTTATTCTGAAACGCTGATTTTCCTTCGTACGTTTTTCCTTTAGCATGAGAAAGCCTTCTTTTAAAAAACGGAAAGGTTCAATGTGAAAATGTTCGGCGAAGTCAACGCCTGTTTCCCCCAGCGCTTTGAACGCCGTCTCTTTGGCGCACCAGCATAGCGTAGCTATTTTTTGGACAGCGGCGGTTTCGGTATCGGCCGTAGCGCCGTTCGCATCATCGTTACCGGCAGTTTCGGTATCGCATAAAGAGGTGATCATATTCAATTCGTTCCCGTTCATGTATTTTTCACGCAGTTTCCACGCGCGAGCCGAGTGATATTCCATATCAATACCGGGATTTGGGTTTTTGCTCAGGATTATCGCAGCAAAACCTGTTGTATGTGAAATACTTATGTTGTAAATAAGGCCGGACAAAAAAGGCGCTCCGTTTTCGCGGTACCGGATATGTGCTTCACTTCCTGAAAGGTGTTGCAACAATAATCGTACGGCAAGCCATTCCTGTTTACGTTTATCGGATTGTATTTTATCCAGGCCGGAACAGCAAACTCCTTTATTTATAAGCGATTCAAGCATCTCCTGCCATGATTCGCAGATCTTCCATATACCCATTAGGGGCTTTTCGTATTTGTACAGTACGGGCATTATTTTTTCCAGTAAAACGATTGAATGAGTTCGATGATGTCTTTTTTTATGTATTCGGTGACGGGAGCCAGCGAGTCGGCATTGACGCTATTTTTATAATACAGTGCGCCACGAAAGAAATTGGAGGTGCTGTCCGTAAGCATGAATTGTATGGGCGATGCGGTTTCTCCTTCGATCAGAAACAGGGCGCCATAGAGATTGCGGTCATTGTTTTCGTAGATCCGCTCGTTTACCGCATCCGCATTTCTGACGGTACGTTCAACCAGCCTGCGACATTCGCCGTCACATTCATAAAACGTCCGGGGCGTTATGGACTGATAGCTGCAATATATTTTTGCATGGAGATCCGGATAGTCGATGTTGAGCCAGTAAAGCAAGCTGTCGCTGTCATCTGGCGGCATTTCGACGGCAGTCCGCGTCGAAAGGTTAAATCCATAGGGCAATTCGTCCCTGTTAAAGGCAATATATTGGGCTTCGGGAGGTTCTATGCGAAGATAACCTTTCGGCTTGGGCGTATGATTTCTTTTACACGACCATATTATGCATGTAAAAAGAAAAATAAAAACAATATTCCGCATAGTTGCTCCTCTTTATGATTTATCTTCTTTATTTTGGGGAATCATACCGAATTTGACTTTCAGCACACGGCGTTCGTCCGCCTCAAGTATGCGGAAACGGTATTTTTTATAATCAATCACTTCGCGTCTGCAAGGCAATGTCCCTTTTATGGCAAGCATAAGTCCGGTGAGTGTTTCCGCTTCTTCGGTATGTTCGCTGAAATCCGACGGCGAAACGCCTGTCTCGCGGAAGAAGTCGTTGAGTTGGATTTTTCCTTCAAAAATATAACTGCCGTCGGGCAGAGACATGAACGAATGTTCGTCTTCGTCATATTCGTCCGATATGTCTCCTACGATTTCTTCTACGATATCTTCCATTGTCACAAGCCCCGATGTGCATCCAAATTCATCTACGACAATGGCCATGTGCGTCTTGTTTGTGCGTAATTCGTCTAACAGGTCATCAATCTTTTTCGTTTCCGGGACGAAGTACGGTTTACGCATGAGGGACTGCCATTCAAAGTTCTCCGGTTTGTTAAGCGCAGGTATGATATCCTTAACATAGAGGACGCCTTTGATGTTGTCTTCATCATCCTCGTACACGGGAATCCTGGAATATCCGGATTCGATAATGATATTTATTACTTTATTCAGGTCGCTTTTGATGTTTATCGCTTCGATGTCAGTACGCGGCGTCATTATCTCGTTCGCTTTTTTGTTGTAGAAATGAATGATATCTTCGAGCATTTCCTTTTCTTCGTACATGTCGTTCGGAGCTTCGTCGGCAAGCGGTATCTGCGTTTTTTTAGAATGGTCGCTGTCCTTCTTTTCCACCGGTATGGACGTCATGCGTATAAACGGCGAACATGTGTTTATAATATGCCTTAATAGCGGCGCCATGGCACGGGCGACACTTAACTTGTTCTTTGACAGCAATTTGGGGAAAATTCCATAGAACAGAACCCATAACGCGACGGTACACACCAGCATAATCAAGTAAGCCGGGATGAGCGGCCCGATGCCGGACCTGTTCACTCCGTATGCGCAGATGACGGTTACGGCAATAAGAACGAAAGACTGAACCATACGGCAGGAAGCTCTCATCAGCCGCAGATGATCAGACAGGTAAACGATAATTTTATACCTGGCCAATGCACTTTCTTCCAACCTGTTCATCTCTTCCTGCGACAGGGAAGATATCGCGTTTTCGGCCGCAGATAAAAATGTTATGAATAACAGCAAGATGAAGGCAATACCCAAAGCTGCTGCAAATTCGGCCGGATTATTAAAAGTCATTTGCAGCAGCAATCCCGGAAAGTAATCGTCTGAGTCCAAAATATAAAATTAAAGTTTAGAATGGTAAATCGTCTGTCTGCTCTGATACGGGAGGAATTTCTGCCGTTGCAGAATCGTTGTTTCTTGCGGCGGTAGCGGATGCGTTACCGCTCTCCTGTTGTTCGTCGCGACGGGTGCCGCTTCCTATGGAATAAAATTCAACACGGTCAGCGAATATTTCCGTAACGTAACGTTTGTTGCCGTCTTTGTCATCATAGTTGCGTGTACGTATTTTGCCTTCGACATACACGAGAGATCCTTTCTTTACATATTTTTCGACAAACTGTGCACGGTCGCGGGTTGCAACGATATTATGCCATTCGGTACGTTCGGGCACTTCGGTACCGTTAGCAAGTTTGTATCCACGATCTGATGTGGCCAGCGGGAAGTTTGCAATCGCATTGCCGTCGTCGAAATAACGGATATCGGGGTCTTTTCCCACATTGCCTATTAAAATAACTTTATTCAATGACATATTATATAAATGTTTA
>JAISYY010000381.1 GCA_031269635.1 Tannerella sp.
TCAATGTCGTATCATGCCCTAAAATCATATCTAAGCTATGATCCTTTAACCTTACGCTATCAACAGGTATGATTACTTTAATAACGCAAGTATCCCTATAGTTTGTCGGATGTGTTCTGACTATCAATTTTGTCTCCCCGACAACCTTCCCTGTAATCATACACGTCGTATCATCCGTCATCACAGTATCAATTTTAGAAACATCGGTAATCTTCCACTCAACCGACTTATTCGCCGCATCAGACGGAAGAACATTAGCAACCAGTATATCCATACTGTCCACTCCTAACGTTATGGTATCCTTATTCAACTGAACACCTGTCACAATCTGCGCCTTTACGTTTATGAAAAAAAACGCCGAAAACGCAAGCATAAGCACTGTTCTTTTTGTAATTCTTATTTTCATAATTGCTATTTTTTAATAATTAATCCATCCATACCAATCTACACTCTTTTTTATTTTTCATTTTGTACATTTCGCAAAGATACAACAATAATAAGGTAAAAAATGCTGATAAATGAAATCAAAACAACATTTCACATATAATCGTCAAATTAAATCAATTATTCACATTTTAGATGGCGAATTAATATGTCTTTGCATTAGAACACAAATAAAAAAACGGTCTTCCAAAAGATTTTTTTTACTGATTACTCCTATCCCAAATACATCTGTTTCAGCATTTTCACATGATCGGCGTATGGCGGGAAAAGAGGCGACGGGTCATCCGTCAAAGCCCGGTTGAGTATGCATTTCTTATGCGAAAATGTTTCGATGCTCCATTTTCCCTGGTAAAAGCCATGACCGCTGTTTCCTACGCCGCCAAATGGGAGGTTTGTGTTAAGCATGTGCATCAATGTGGCGTTAACGCAACCGCCGCCGTATGAAACACGATTAATAATCAGGCTTTCTACTTCCTTATCCGTCGTATAAAGATACAGCGCAAGCGGTTTTTCGCGTCCGGCAAGTGTTTTTACGACCTCTTCCATGTTTTCGAAAGTCATCACGGGCAATATGGGGCCGAATACTTCCTCCTGCATGATTTTACTGTCCCACGTAATGCCGTCAATGATCGTCGGCGAGATAAATAACCGGCTCTCGTCCGTCTCGCCGCCAAAGACGATATTTCCTTCTTTCATCAGCGTCAGCAGTTGCTCAAAGCGGCGACGATTGATGATCCGGCCGAAATCGGCATTGTTTTTAATATCATCGCCGTAAAAAGCGCTAATCTGATTTTTAAGCGCGTCGATAAGCTTATCTTTCACATCTTTATGAACCCAGATATAATCGGGCGCAACACAAGTCTGTCCGGCATTGATGAACTTACCCCAGCAGATGGAAGCTACCGAGCGTTCAATATCCGCCGATTTATCGACAATACAGGGACTTTTCCCGCCGAGTTCGAGCGCCGTCGGGGTCAGGTGGCGGGCTGCTGCCTGCGCAACGATACGGCCGACATTCGTGCTTCCCGTATAAAGGATAAAGTCAAAACGTTCTTTCAGCAATTCGGTTGTTCCCTCAACGCCACATTCTATCGCAACGCAGTATTCCTCATCGAAAGCAGTGTTTATGATATCAGCCAGCACTTTCGACGTGGCCGGAGCGACTTCCGACGGTTTGACAATGCAACAATTCCCGGCGGCCAGGGCGCCGACCATCGGTTTAAAACAAAGGACAAAGGGATAATTCCACGTATTGAGAATTAATACCGTCCCGTAAGGTTCGTAATAAATCGTGCTTTCCGCCTGCCCGAACAGCGGGGACGTACTTACTTCTACGGGTTTTGTCCACGATTCCAGGTTTTCGACCGCACCGTTTATTTCATCAATCATAGCCGTCACTTCCGTTGCAAACGCTTCAAATTCGCATTTCTTCAAATCTTTATAAAGAGATGCCTCCACATCCCTATGCTTTTCGATTACGACCTGACGAAGTTTCTTTAACTGTTCGATCCGAAACTCAATATTTCGAGTTTTTCCTGTAGCAAAAAATGCTCTCTGTTTTTCAATAAGTTGTTTGTAATCAGCCATTTTTTTAGTTTTTAGCGTTTATTTCAGTGGTAAAGATACATTTTTTTCAAAAAAAACATTCACAAAGCCTTTTTATTTCGCATGTATTAAACCTTTTCTTACTTCAACAGTCATATCCTTTCGTATTTACAATTACATTTTTATATACTATTAACAGGAAACGGTATGACTAAATCAATAAGATGGATTTTGACAAGTATTATCTTGTTATTCATAACAGGAATAGTTTTATTCCCCCGTATTAAAAAACAGGCAGAGCCGGGAGGAGAAGCCGCAAAATCCGCACCGGCTCTGTCGCAAAGACGGTTGCCTTTAAATATTAATGCCGTAATAATGAAGATACAGTCTCTTACGGATAAGATCATCAGTCCGGGCGTCACGATCCCGGACGAGGAGGTCGACTTGTCCTTCGAATCATCCGGTAAAATCGTCAGTATCCATTTCAATGAAGGTACGCATGTGAAGAAAGGCGATCTGCTGGCTAAAATTAACGACAAGCCGTTGCAGGCGGAATTGAAAAAACTGGAAGCGCAGATTCCGCTGGCTAAAGAACGTGTGTTCCGCCAGGGGACGTTACTTAAAAAAGATGCGGTAAGCCAGGAAGCGTACGAACAGGTGACGACGGAACTGGACAAACTGATGGCCGATATAGAACTCGTCAAAGCCAGAATACTTCAAACCGAATTGCGTGCTCCGTTCGACGGAGTCATCGGATTGCGCCTCGTGAGCGAAGGAGCCTACACTACACCGTCGACCATTGTTGCCAACCTGACCAAAATAAGCCCGTTAAAAATCGAATTTTCCATCCCGGAAAGTTACGTTTCGGACGTTTCGGACGGCACGAATATTACATTTTACATGGAGGGATCGGACAAGATGCTGCAAAAGTACAGCGCCAGGGTTTATGCCGTGGAAAGCAAGGTCTCTTTAGAAACTTATACGTTAAAGGTACGTGCGATTTACCCGAACACAAACGAGGCGATTTTACCGGGACGGTTCCTGTCCGTCGAAGTAGTCAAACGCGAAATCAAAAATGCACTGGCCGTACCAAGCGAAGCGATTATACCCGAAATGGGGAAAAATATCGTGTACGTATGTAAGAACGGTGAAGCAAAAGCGACGGAAATCATTACCGGGCTGCGTACGGAAAGCCATGTGCAGGCGCTCGAAGGACTTATGCCCGGCGATACCGTCATCACGACGGGTGTGATGCAGTTACGTACGGGAATAAAAGTCAATATTGATAACCTGAAAGAAGAATAGCATGGCGAATATTTCCGAATTAAGCATTAAACGTCCGGTCTTAGCCACCGTAATGGTGCTTGTCATCCTGCTGTTCGGCATGATCGGTTACAGGTCGCTCGGCGTGCGCGAATATCCGAGCGTCGACCGGCCGATTATTTCCGTCAACACGTCCTATCCCGGAGCGAACGCCGAAGTTATCATGAACCAGATTACGGAACCGCTGGAACAAAACGTCAACGGCATTCCCGGCATACGTTCGCTCAGCAGCGTCAGCAGCCAGGGGAACAGCCGCATCACCGTAGAATTTGAACTTTCGGTCGACCTCGAAACGGCGGCGAACGACGTACGCGACAAGGTATCGCGTGCACAGCGTTATCTTCCGCGCGACTGCGATCCCCCTATCGTATCAAAAGCCGACGCCGACGCGACTCCAATCATGCAGATAGGCATCCGCAGCAGCCGGCGGTCGCTCATGGAACTGACCGAGATCGCCGAACTGACCGTAAAAGAGCGCTTGCAAACCATTCAGAACGTCAGCGGCGTGAGTATATGGGGAGAAAAACGTTATTCCATGCGCCTTTGGCTCGACCCGGTCAAAATGGCCGGTTACGGCATAACGCCTCTCGACATCAGGAATGCGGTAGAGGCGGAAAATGTGGAACTTCCGTCCGGAAGCATCGAAGGAAATACGGTTGAACTGTCAATCCGCACGATGGGCCTGATGCATACGGCTAAAGAATTTAACGACCTTATTGTCAAGGAAAACAATAATAATATCGTCCGTTTCAAGGATATAGGCCAGGCGGAACTCTCGCCGGAAGACATAAAAAGTATCATGAAGCGGAACGGCGAACCGATGGTAATAAACGTGATCATACCGCAGCCCGGAGCAAATCATATCGAAATAGCGAATGAAGCCTACGTGCGTATCGAACAGCTCAAAAAAGACCTGCCGGAAGACGTCACGATTGAGATGATTTACGATAATACCCTGTTTATCCGTGCATCCATCAACGAAGTGGAAGAAACCATCTATGTGGCGTTTATCCTCGTCGTCCTGGTTATCTTCCTTTTCCTGCGCGACTGGCGCGTTACGCTTATTCCCGTGGTCGTTATACCGGTATCATTGGTCGGGGCGTTTTTCGTCATGTTCATTGCCGGATTTTCGATTAACGTACTGACGATGTTAGCGATTGTGCTGTCCGTCGGACTGGTCGTTGACGATGCAATCGTCGTGACAGAGAACATCTATGTACGCATCGAACGCGGAATGACGCCCAATGCAGCCGGGATAGAAGGCTCGAAAGAGATCTTTTTCGCCGTCGTATCCACGACCATCACGCTTATCGCCGTATTCATCCCGATTGTGTTTATGGAAGGTATGACGGGACGCCTGTTCAAGGAGTTCAGTATCGTCATTGCAGGCTCCGTAGGTATTTCGGCTTTTGTGGCGCTGACTTTCACGCCGATGCTGGCGACGAAACTGCTGAAACGCCGTGAAAAGAAAAACTGGCTGTACCGGAAAACCGAACCCGTTTTTGAAGGATTAAATAATATTTACTCCAAATCGCTGAATTTCTTCCTGTTGAGAAAATGGATTTCGATACCGCTTGTACTGTTTTTCTTAGGCTCTATTGCTTATTTGTGGCGGAAAATACCTTCGGAACTTTCGCCGCTGGAAGACCGCTCCCAAATATCAATCAACATCCGGGGACCGGAAGGCGCTACGTACGAATTTGTACGTAATTTTTCGGAAAAAATAGAGCAGATCGCCGATTCCGTAGCCTACGAAAGAAACTCGACAACGACACGCGCATTCGGCGCTTCGGGATTTATCACCGTCATACTGCCGGATATACGGATGCGCGAGCGTTCGCAGATGGAAATAGCCGAACAGCTTTCGACCGAAGTCAGGAAAGAGACGCTGGCAAGGGGGTTTGTACAGCAACAGTCTACGTTCGCCGACAGACGCGGGGGAATGCCCGTGCAATATGTACTGCAAACGACCAACATTGAAAAGTTAGAGCAGTTCTTGCCCGAATTTATGCTGAAAGTAAACGAAAGTCCCGTCTTCCAAATGGCTGACGCAAACCTGAAGTTCACAAAACCGGAAGTACGTATGGAAATTAACCGCGACAAGGCGTCGCTGCTCGGCGTAAGCACCCGGAATATCGCCCAGACACTGCAATATGCGCTGAGCGGCCAGCGCATGGGTTATTTCTACATGAACGGCAAGCAATACCAGATATTGGGCGAAATAAACCGCCAGCAGCGCAATACGCCGCTCAACCTGAAATCCATCTATGTCAGGAATAACAGCGGCGCGATGATTCAGCTCGATAACGTCGTCGCGTTAGTAGAGAATGTAGCCCCTCCGCAGCTATACCGTTACAACCGTTTTGTTTCTGCGACGATCTCCAGCGGTCTGAATAAGGGATACACGCTCGGCGAGGGACTGGAAGAAATGGACCGGATCGCCAGGGAAGTGTTGGACGAAAGTTTCCGCACGGCTCTTTCGGGAGAATCCAAAGATTTTCGCGAGAGTTCGGACAGCCTTATGTTTGCGCTGGTTTTGGCGTTAATCATGATTTACCTTGTCCTGGCCGCACAGTTTGAAAGCTTCAAAGACCCGCTGATTGTGATGTTCACCGTTCCGCTGGCCGTCGCCGGAGCCTTATGGTTTATGTATAGCGGGAATATCACGATGAATATTTTCAGCCAGATAGGTATCATCATGCTGATCGGGCTGGTGGCAAAGAACGGTATTTTAATTGTCGAATTTGCCAATCAGCGGCAAAATGTGGGAATTAACAAGGACGAGGCGATACGGACGGCCTCCGTTCAGCGCCTCCGTCCGATTCTGATGACAAGCGCCTCCACGATACTCGGACTGTTGCCGTTGATGTTTGCTTCGGCGGAAGGCGCGAACGGACGTATCGCAATGGGAACGTCCGTCGTCGGCGGAATGTTGGTTTCCACCTTCCTGACGCTTTACATCGTGCCTGCCATGTACAGTTTTATTGCGACAAACCTGCAAAATAAAAAAGAAAAAAAATGAAACGATATCTGCTGACGATCATAACACCCGTTATTGCCTGCGCCGCGACAGGCGCACAGGAAACATATACGCTGGAAAAATGTATCGGGACCGGCCTCGAACGCAATTATTCCATACGAATCATCCGGAATGAAGAACTGATTTCATCGAATAACGCAACGCCGGGAAACGCCGGTTACCTGCCTTCGGTCGATTTGAGCGGAGGTTTCAACGGTACCGTTTATAACTACGATTACGACTATACCGGCGGGACATCCGAAAAGGTGAACGGCGTAAATTCCGAAACGGCAACTGCCGGGATAAACCTGAACTGGACTGTTTTCGACGGCTTCGGCATCCAGGCCGACTATGCAAAGCTGAAAGAACTGCAGCAAATGGGCGAATTAAACACCCGGATCGCTATCGAAGATTTGGTCGCAAACATTGCGGCGGAATACTATAACCTGATCCGCCAGCGAATCAGGCTAAAAAACCTCACTTCGGCCGTACGCCTGTCGAAAGAACGCCTCCGCATCGTTGAAGAACGCTACATCATCGGTTCCATGTCGCGCCTCGACCTGCAACAGGCGAAAGTCGATTTCAACGCCGACAGTTCCCGCCTGCTCACTCAGTTCGAGACGTTGAACGCCTCCCAGATAAGACTGAACGAACTGATGGGCGTCGATTCCGTCAATCAGCGCCTGACGGTTCGTGATACGGTACCCTTCCATTCACTGTTCAACGAAAATGCCTTATGGGAGAAAACGCTTTCAAACAACGCTTCACTACTGGCGTCCTACAAAAACAAAACGCTCTCGGAACTGGACTATAAGAAAATCCGCAGCCGCAACTTCCCGTACGTGCGTCTAAACGCCGGATACGGTTATGCGGGCAATTGGTACGACAGCGGCAATATCGAATTGCAGAAACGGCTGGGACTGAATTACGGGGTTACGGTAGGATTTACGATTTTCGACGGGATGAATCGCCGGCGCGAACAGCAAAATGCGCGTATCCAGGTCAAAAACAGGGAACTCCGTATTCAGGAACTGGAGCTTGGACTGAAAGCCGATCTTTCGAACCTCTGGATGGCCTACAAAAACAATCTCGAACTGTGGGATCTGGAAAAAGAAAACCTCGTCGCCGCGCAGGAGAATTATGAAATAGCCATCGACCGCTACAAACTGGGCGATTTGGCCGGCATAGAACTGCGGGAAGCGCAAAACAAC
>JAISYY010000058.1 GCA_031269635.1 Tannerella sp.
TTATAAATACGACATAATCTCCGAAGATTCCCTGACAATAAATTCTTCCCTTTCGGTACGGTGGCTCGTGGCAATGCTGAAATATCTTCATCAACCGGATAACACAAGTAACTTTCGCATGGCGCTTGTCACTTATGCCGTTTTACGAAGAAAAAAGCGTGCCGCGCATACCCGTGAACAGGCGGACCTGTTCGCGCCCTTTCCCCCGGATACCATGGACGCGGTCAAGAAACTGTCAAACCGTCCCCTTTATGAACTTACCGAAGGGCTGTTCCTTCTTTTTGAAGATGATTTTCCTGAAAACGAACTCGTCTTCATCCAAGCGTTTCTTGACACAGTCGCCGAATTTTCAACAAACGAGACAGCCGACATGGGACAATTCATTTCGTGGTGGGACGAGACGGGATGCCGGAAAAAAATAGTCACCCCCGATTCCCAGAACGCGATCCGGATAATGACCATACATAAAGCGAAAGGACTTGGTTTCAAAGCGGTCATCATCCCCTTCGCCGAATGGAAAATGGATCAAAAAGACGCGATTATTTGGTGTCATCCTTCCCAAAAGCCCTTCGACAAAATAAGCCTTATTCCCGTCAGGTACAGCCGGATACTGAAAAATACGTTTTTTGCCGCCGACTATTTCCACGAAAAGCTCCATGCTTATATGGATAACCTTAATGCTTTGTACGTAGCTTTTACCCGCGCCAAGGAGGAACTCATCGTAATGGCTCCGAAACCGGAAACTGCGGCAACGACTCTGTCAGGGTTGCTGTGGGAAGGGCTGCAAGCAGACAGCCAATATCCGCCGGATGCGGAGAACGGATTATATGAGCGCGGTACCTGGTGGCATACGGCAGAGGATGAAGATGCTTCGGAAACGGAAGAACTGCGGGTCAGGCGTTTTCATTCCGTGTCGCCCGACGAACGTATACAACTGTACCTGCAATACCGCAAAAACGGG
Source organism: Tannerella sp. (assembly GCA_031269635.1). Taxonomy (GTDB): domain Bacteria; phylum Bacteroidota; class Bacteroidia; order Bacteroidales; family Tannerellaceae; genus Tannerella. The sequence continues at coordinate 962 of JAISYY010000058.1, forward strand.
TTTTTTGAAGATGAAAAACGCAAGTACGGGCTGCTTATGCACGATATATTAAGCCGCATTGAAAAACAGGATGATTTAGACGCCGCTATATCGGCTAAATATCTGTCCGGCGAAATAAATCACGACGAGTCTGTCGTTTTGAAAGACAGGATTGCCCGGCTTATAAGCGCCGAACAGGTAAAAAAATGGTTTGACGGCTCAATGCAAATCATGACGGAGGCTGAAATTCTGTCCGGAAAAGGGGATTCGCACCGCCCGGATCGTATTATGATTGACAGGAACAATTGTGTCACCGTTGTGGATTATAAATCCGGAGGAGAAAAGACGTTTTTTCATCACAGCCAGATGGAAAAATACATCTCCCTGATACGGGATATGGGCTATCAACAGGTGGAAGGTTATATATGGTACATTACATTAAATGACATAAAAAAATGTATTTTTTAAGCGTCGTTTTTTTTATTGAAAAAAAAAGCATAATTTTGTCGCACCTAAAAGATATATGCGTCGTATAAAAAGAATTAAAGTACAAAAAGTACACAGGGAAGGGACAGGACTGTTACTGTCGATGTTTACGGTATTATTTACCGTAAATATGATTGTGTATTATACCGTGAGTAATAAATTTGTTTTTTACAGTGTGCTTGTGGCATCGGCTGTTCTGTTTTTAATTATCCTCAATTTCTTTCGCAGCCCTTACCGCCGTTTCCCGTTCGATTCCGAGGGCCTTGTCATAGCGCCTGCCGACGGTACGATTGTCGCAATCGAAGAAGTCGTGGAAAACGAATATTTTCACGATAAACGAATACAGGTGTCCATATTCATGTCCATCTTTAACGTCCATGCTAACTGGTTCCCGGTGAACGGCACGGTGATGCATGTTTCGCACCAGAACGGACGCTTCCGGGCGGCATACCTTCCTAAATGCAGCAGGGAGAACGAGCGTTCGACGATCGTTGTCAGGACGGATTATGGCGTGGACATACTTACACGACAAATCGCCGGAGCGATGGCTCGCCGTATCGTCACTTACGCAAAAGAAGGCGACTATTGCGAAGTCAACGAACAAATGGGCTTTATCAAGTTCGGATCGCGGGTAGATACCTTCCTCCCTTTAGGTACGGAAATCCTTGTCGAACCGGACCAGAAAGTAACGGGCAATCAGACCCCGATTGCCCGCTTGGGCAAGATCACCTATATTTCAAAAGAGAAATGAACGTCATTGTCCGGCACATCCCCAACGCCCTGACTTGCGCAAGTCTCTCATTCGGATTTTATGCATCCGTAGCAGGCATATCGGGCGATTACGCCAACGCGATGATCGCTATCCTGATAGCCGCAGTGCTTGATTTTTCCGACGGACTGGCCGCGCGTGTCCTGAAAGCGTCTTCTCCAATGGGGAAAGAGCTTGATTCATTATCCGACGTCGTAAGTTTCGGCGTTGCTCCCGGAATGATGCTATTCAGCTTCCTTGACGGATTGTCAGACAGCCTTTCCTGGAGTCCTTCATGGACGGGCAGACTATTCCTGCTCCCGGCATTTGCCATTCCTGTTTTTTCCGCGTTAAGACTGGCCAAATTCAATCTTGATACCCGCCAGAAAACATCATTCATCGGACTCCCCGTACCGGCGCATGCAATCTTATGGTCATCCGTTATTACCGCATTTTCCCCGGCTGTCATTCCACACAAAGACGGTTGCACAGGATTGTGCTTCGCCAAATTTTTCACAGATGTAACGCCTGAAATCCTGCTGGCCGGCTTATCCGTATTCGCCATCATAACATCCCTCCTTCTTGTTTCCGGGATACCCATGTTTTCGTTGAAAATGTCATCATTCTCATGGAAAGAAAACAAACTGCAATACATACTGCTTCTGTCGGCAGTTGTATTCGTCGCCTTCGCCGGCATGATAGGTGTTTCCGCAACCATACTGTTATATATTCTCCTGTCGGTTGTCGCCTGCCGCAACCATACCGGCCAATAAATTTCCTTTTTTCGGAAATACAAAACAAAAGTTACCATTATGAAAATAAACAAATATAATTTTGTACTCCCCTCAAATTACACTATCTTTGTCAGTCGTTATTATTAATTACAGGTATGGCAAAGTTTTTATCTATCTTATTTATTATTATATTTGTAATTCCGTTTTTGCTGCGTTCCGTTTTAAGATTCCTATTCGGTAATCCATCGCGGCAACGCGGGCCGTCGCAATATAACCGTTCATCGCAACAAAAAGGAAATGCATCTCCGTCTTCCCATACGAAACAGTCTTCTTCAAAGAAGAAAGTAATATCCAAAAATGAAGGTGAATATGTCGATTACGTGGAGATTAAGGACTGATCAATGAACGTATATCTTCCGGCTGTATACTTTCCCCGATGAAGTTCTTGCCGTGGCGAGGTACATCCCTTTTTCCATACCCGACATCTCCATTGCCGGTATATCTCCGCAGGATCCGGTGTTAACCGTCCGATGAAGTTTTCCGCCAAAGGAGTATAAACTTACCTGCTCTATCTCGTATTTCGATTCTACGATAAGATTATTCCCCTTTATGACGATTTTACAATCCGTATCCGCACTCACTTTTTCACCGGCGGAACTGTCCGCACGTCTTACATAGAGGCGAAATGAGTGAGCAGGAATAGATTCATTCACTGTATTATCTTCGGGAGTTATGATGATGACATTTGCTGTCACGCTGAAATAGTCGTCCCAATATCCCGCAAGCGGAAATTCAACCTCTAACGGAATCGCTTCACCGGTGAAATTACCGGCTAAAACAATCGCTTCTTTGCCGTTCCGCAACACGATTTGCCGTCCGCCGTCCCAATCCGCTTCGTTCGTTTGCATGTTGACCGTTTCGGGAGAGGCAAACAAATCAGGATATTTATCACGCAAATGAAGAAACATCGAATAATAATGATACAGCATTTTGCGACTGTTGTCGTCGAAATAATCCCAACGAAGGGGTTTTCTGCCGGTTCTCCCGTTTTCTTCGATCGAATGGTCGTAGCCCAATTCACCAAACTGCCATATCATTTTCGGGCCGGGAGTACAAAGCAGGAAAGCCACATTAAGCATCGCCTGCCGGAGCCTGACGTCCTCATTTTCCTTTATCGCAGGGATGCCCCACGTTTTCGCCTTATACATGGTCCGTTCCTCGTCGTGACTTTCCTGGTAAGTAATCAAACGATGTTGTGTCCAGCCGCGTGACGTGGCGCTTCCCCCGGTCAACGAGCTGTTTTCCCTGTATCCCATTGCCGTCTGGCAGTATGCATCGTTTAGATTATTCCAGAGAAACATCCCTTTGGCGGCCAGTTCTTTTTCTTCACGGTCAGCGCAAAAATGTTCCAGAATAGTGTATGCATCCGGATTGACACTTTTGATATGGGCGTGATAATCTTTAAGTACGGCTATACGCGAGGCGTCATAAGCGGAAGCGGAAGCTTCGGTTGAGGCGTTTTGAGTAAAACCTTTTGAAAGGTCGAAGCGGAATCCGTCTATTTTGTATCCGGTAAGCCAGTGGGAAAGGACGCGTTTGAAGAACCGGCGCGTTCCGGTGTATTCATGATTGAAGTCGCAGAATACGCCGTAAGGATGCGGCGCATCGGCGTTAAACCACAGATTATCGGCGGCAGGTTTGCCGGTTTCGCTGTTCCAGTACATCCGTGCAAAGGGGTGTGACGAGGTTGCATGGTTGAAAACGACATCAAGAATGACCGCGATATTGCGCTTATGGGCTTCGTCAATGAAATGCTTGTAATCATCCGGCGTACCGTAGACTTTATCCGGCGCGAAATAGAAACATGGGTTATATCCCCAGCTGTCGTTACCGTCGAACTCCTGGACAGGCATAAGCTCAATGGCATTTACGCCCATGGCCTTGAGGTAATCGAATTTTTCGATAGCGGCCGCGATGGTGCCTTCGCCGGTGAAATCGCGTACCAAAAGTTCGTAAATGACCAATTGTTCTCCCGGAACCGGCGTGAACGCCGCTGTTTCCCAACCGTATTCCCGGCGCACGGTTTGCAGGACGGAAACGATTCCTTCCGTCTGCAACGGATAAGGCATAAGATTCGGATACACAGACGAGGGTATGCCGCTGTCGTGCGACGGGTCAAGTATTTTTTCCGCATACGCATCCGCCACCTTAAATTTATTGTCGATGAGGTATTGAAATGCAAATTCTTTATCCTTGTCCAAACCGCCGACCGTTATCCACCAGTAGTCCCCATCCCTGTAAAGTTGCCGGCTGTTGTCTTTCTTCCATCCGTTGAGATCGTTCGACAGGAGGTGAACATGTTGCTTTCCCGGCGCAAAAACGGAAAGAATCACGGTATGTTCGTCAACGTAGTTGATCCCGTCGGTGATCCCGTTCGGACGGGGTTTATTTTCAACTTCGGCAGGGACGAATACGTCCTCGTTCAAAGTCACGAATATATCGACATTCCCCTCGCCTTTGCC
>JAISYY010000064.1 GCA_031269635.1 Tannerella sp.
ATTGTGTTCCGCGACAAAGCCCGCAAACCGTCGAAGTCCGCAAATGTTTCGGAACTGAAAACGCTGGCTACATTAGACGCTCCCTGGACAGTGTCGTTCGACCCGAAATGGGGAGGTCCCGAATCGGTAATCTTCGATAAACTCATTGACTGGACTGCTCATCCCGACAACGGAATAAAATATTATTCGGGAACGGCTTTCTATCGTCAATCGTTCGACATGCCCGGTTACGAAAAGGGCGGCAAACTGTATCTTGACCTCGGCAAGGTGAAAAACATGGCGCGTGTACGTCTCAACGGCAAAGACCTCGGTACGGTGTGGACGGCGCCCTGGTGCGTGGATATCTCCAACGCCGTAAAGTCGAAAGGCAACGAACTCGAAATCGAAGTGGTCAACCTCTGGACAAACCGTTTGATCGGCGACGAGCATCTGCCATACGACGGTATAGCGCACGGCCGCTGGCCCGAATGGCTGCTCGAAGGGAAACCCCGCACAAGCGGCAGATATACTTTTGCTTCGGCGAATCATTACCGTAAAGATTCGAAACTGCTCGAATCGGGACTGATGGGGCCGGTAAAAATAGTGGAAATTGTGGAATAAAAATTAGTGATTTGGTGGCAAAGAAAAAATATACACAGATGAAAAATCTATTTTTTTAAACCCATGTCCTGACAGTTGTAGCCATACTGCTGGGATCGGGATGTAAAAACGACAAACCGGCCTCTCCGCCATGACGGTAGAAGAAACGCTAAATGCGTTAAACATCATTCCCGACGTGAAACTCGGCAACAGCGACTTTGTTTACGCACATCGTACAACCGCCGTGCGTGAAATATATTTCGTTGCCAACCGCAGCGAAAAGTCCATCCGGATTTCGCCGGGATTTCGCGTCGCCGGACACCGGCCCGAACGTTGGAGTCCGGTCAACGGCGAACGTCGCCCTCTTGCCCACATACGGACGGAAGGATCATTCGACCGTTGTCCCCTTGCGGTTTGAGCCTTACGAAAGTATGTTTATCGTGTTTGCCGGAAAGCGCAATCCCTAATCGTCGAACGTAAAGGACAACGTCCCTGCATCCGAAGTTTTTGCCGAAATAACGACGGCCCTGGACGGTAACTTTCGAATCGGACAAAATCAAACGCGGGCCGTCCGAGCCTGTCGTCTTTGAACAACTGCAATCGTGGTCGCAACACGACGACGATCGTATCCGTTATTATTCCCCGTCAGGACAGGATAATTATGATATTTGGAGAATGACTCTTTTATATGAAACTAATGATGGAATGCCATTATCTGATATTTCCAGAATTAAGTGACACGTTAGATTTTTCATTGATTCCGGTACAATAAAAGAACATTGCCGGGTATCCGAAGATATTTGAAGCGCTACGTACCCGGCAAAACATATTTCATCGTAAAAGAACCACCGAAAAGTTATGCTGTCATGATCCGGGTCACAACTTTCCGAGGCATCTAATGAAACCCGATCGCCTACATTTGCACGGATGAAAACAGGCGAGAAATCTGACGATCCGTTTATTATAGCCTTTGGATGATGATTTACCTGCGAACAGGGCTTGACGCATCTTTCCACTCTGGACATGAAATCACGCTGAAAAGCAGGCCGCCATCGGGCAACCGAATGCCGTTCATTCTGTGTGCCGTTCAGAAAGTCGGTTGCATCAATATACAGATGATTGCCCAGAGGACGGAATCTTCCGCCCCAACCGCCCCATTCCGGATGTTCAGGCACATTCAATCCGTTGGCAATTAATCCCATAAAAGAAGGAGAATCACCTTCTTTCATACCATCCGTTCCATGTCCCCTTAACGGATAACATTCGCTTAGCGCTCCGTGTCCATGAATATATTTTTTCACCCATTCCGCATCTTGCAGGTTTACTTCCCCAGTCATGTACATTCCCCGGAAAGTGGCAAGTTCGCGGATACCAAAATTACCCGGGAATACGTATCCGTCAGCGATATAACGGATATTCCCAAAGTTTGTTAATATCCATTCCCGATGTTTGTCCTGATCGCCAATCGCATGAATCTGTATTTTTCGGCAAAACAAATCCACTTGTTCTTTACTCCTCATTTCCTTTACTTTCCATAAAGCATGAGCAAGTTCGCGCTGGCCGCCCCAGATTACTATATGTACCGGCGCATGGCTTTCATCAATCACTTTGATGATGTATTCGGATGCTTCGCTGTCATAACCTTGTCCGAAACGGGCCGGATCTCCCTGTCCGGTTTTTATGACAGACAAAAGGCTGTCGGGAACAGGATAACCGGAAGAATGTTGCGTAAGATTCGGATAAACTTTCCGGTATGCCTCAATCTGATTGCGGAGAATTTCGGGCTTGGTATCATGCCCGTGTCCCAGCCGACTGGTAGCGCAAATAGCCTTTACATCAAACATATCTGCATACAGCAGAAATCTGACCATACTTTGTTCGTCGTCACTATCTCCGCCAATATCCGTCAGGACAATGACGGATGGTTTGTCCTGAGCCATTGCCACAAAACAAGCCAACCACAGCATTATAATAAGAAACTCAAGTCGCATAATAATAAATTCAATTTCATATTTAAATACAAAGATAACTAAAAAAAACGGAAGTGTGCCGGCAAAAAAGAGAAGATCTGCCGGCACACTTCCGGTAACGCCGGATCCTCCGAACGCCGTTTAGCATACGTCCACTGCGCTTCTGTGAAAATCGTACGCAAAGGATAGCCTGATTCGTAGGTATACTACATGAACAAATACGGATCTGTGATAAAAAAGGATATTATTTTACTCTTTCGCAATCCATCCGAAATCGACATATTCCCAGGTGAAATCGCCGGCGCTATCGATTTCGACAATCAGAAAACCCGGCTCGGTTCCGTGTAACGGACCGTACCACCAAGCTCCTGAAACCGCTCCGGCAGTGATATAGCGGACATTTTTCACAAAGATTTCTTCATATATATGCTGATGTCCCTGTAAAACAAGTTTCAGATTGTGGTTTTCAAATACTTTCACCAATTCATTAAAATTTATTATCACTTCGGCAAACACATACTTTTCATCGACGACAGGACTGTATAACGAATACACGGGAACGTGCATCGAAACCACAATGGGCGTGGAAGCGGAAACCTTCGACAATTCGTTTTTTAACCATTCCAACTGTTGTTCACCCACATAAAAA
>JAISYY010000126.1 GCA_031269635.1 Tannerella sp.
GGAAAGATTTTCATTGACAGGAATAATAAATACCTGATAGAAATGGCGGAGGGGATTGAAAAAATAACTTACGGCAACATGCGCGACGAAACAGCGTGGGAAACAGAAGCGGAGGATAACGGCGACCGTCAATATCCGTCAGTCATGGGAGAAATTATTCATAACCGTCCGGTACTTTCGTTCCGCTGGCAGCAGCAAAATCCGTCCGGCGATCCTGCCGGTTTTCACCCGGTAAAGACGCATCTTGCAGGCGACTATAATTTATATAATGTACTTGCCGCAGTGGCGGCAGGCCTTCATTTCGGTATCCCGCCCGAACAGATAAACGACGCTATCTCATCTTACGAGCCGGCAAACAACCGTTCACAGCTGAAAAAAACGGCTGACAACACGCTCATCATAGATGCTTACAACGCGAACCCCAGCAGCATGAGGGCGGCGCTGGAAAATTTTACATCTTTCCGGAACAGCCCGCCCGACGCACCGTCCCGCGCTAAAAATCGCACCCCGCGGCCAAAAGCCGTAATACTCGGCGACATGCTGGAACTCGGCAGGAAAAGCCGTGAACTGCATGAAGAGATCCTCTCGCTCGCAGACGGGTGCGGATTCGACAAAATACTGCTTTGCGGCGAACGGTTTTCCGCCGCCGGGCAGCAATACACTTGCTTTAAGACCGTAGACGAACTCAATGAATACCTCAAAGCAAACCCGCTGAAAGGATATGAAATACTCATAAAAGGTTCGCACGGGATACACCTTGAGAAAATAATCGGAAATTTATAGTCATCCTATTTGCTAAACATATAAACATAATGAAAAAAACAGTCACGTACAAACCTGAAAAAGGCTTCTCACTAAAAGATATCGAAGAACTCTTATACGGAGGGAAAAAACTGAAATTACCGGCCGAAACCATCCGGAAAGTCGATTCTTGCTATTCATTCCTAAAAGATTTCTCCAAAGAAAAGATTATCTACGGCATCAATACCGGCTTCGGCCCCATGGCGCAGTACCGTATTGACGACAACTGTCTCAGGCAACTGCAGTATAACATCATCCGAAGCCATTCGACGGGAACCGGCAAGCCCCTGGAACCTTTATACGTAAAAGCGTCCATGATCGCACGCCTTTCCACATTCCTGCAGGGGTATTCCGGCGTACATACCAGCCTTGTCAACCTGATAACCGAATTTATAAACCGCGATATCTATCCGTATATACCCGAACACGGAAGCGTCGGCGCCAGCGGCGACCTTGTGCAGTTAGCCCATATTGCGCTGACGCTTATCGGGGAGGGGGAAGTTTTCTACAAAGGCCGGCTGACCCCTGCGGCAGAAGTCATGAAAGCGGAAAAACTGCAACCGTTTGAAATATATATCCGTGAAGGCTTATCCGTAACGAACGGGACCTCCGTAATGACCGGCATCGGGCTTGTCAACCTGCTCCAGGCCCGGAAACTGCTGGAATGGGCCATCGCCGCCTCAGTGATGATGAACGAAATAGCGGCCTCGTACGACGATATGATGTCGCCCGTCATGAACGGCACGAAAAGGCATAAGGGGCAACTGGCGGTCGCCCGCAGGATGTGCGAATGGGCGCAGGGGAACCGGACGATGAAGAAACGCGAGATTGAACTGTATGACAGGAGCCATACGGAAAAGATTTTCAAACATAAAGTGCAGGCGTTCTATTCACTGCGCTGCGTACCTCAAATACTCGGCCCCGTATGCGACGAACTTGAAAATGCGGAGAAAGTACTTATCAACGAACTCAACTCTGCGTGCGACAACCCGATTGTAGATCCCCAGACCGAATACGTTTACCACGGAGGCAATTTCCACGGCGATTATATATCTTTTGAAATGGATAAACTGAAAATCGCCGTTACCAAAATGACGATGCTTGCCGAACGTCAATTGAATTACCTGTGTCACGACCGCATCAACGACGGTATTTTACCTCCATTTCTTAACCTTGGCGTACTCGGACTGAATTACGGGCTGCAGGCGGCGCAGTTCACCGCCACTTCAACGACCGCCGAATGTCAGACGCTGTCCAACCCCATGTATGTCCACAGCATACCGAACAACAATGACAACCAGGACATTGTCAGCATGGGAACAAATTCCGCACTGATGGCTCGCACCGTCATTGAAAACGGATTCCAGGTGATGTCCATCCATTTCATGGCGCTCGTTCAGGCCATTGATTATCTCAAGATACAAAAAGATATGTCAAAAAAAACATACGCCATTTATGATGAAATCCGATCATTCTTTCCTATCTTTGCAGATGATACACCGAAATACAGGGATATCGAAAAGGTGAATTATTACTTGATGACTAAAAAATTATAGAAAAATGAAAGTTCCCGAAAAATATTACGATGAAGTTTTTGATTTCAAAGGACAATGGGATGTCCTGTCGAAGTGCGGATTAAAAATACTCACTTGCAATGGGAAAATACACATCATCGTAACGGAACTGTACCAGGACAATCCCGGGACATCCGTTACTTATGCAGGATATTCACTGCTGAAACAGATTTGTGAGAGCAAGGGGTTTTCCGAAAAAGAGGTGGTCTATCTGGAATGTAATCCCGATACAAATTCGAA
>JAISYY010000267.1 GCA_031269635.1 Tannerella sp.
TCAGCGGTGTCTTTTACCGAAACGCCGCCGGGCTGCAATTCTTCACAAAGCAACCATAAGTTTTGATAACGGTACATATCGCTGTTACGTGTCTGCAGCAGGATATGATAAGGTATTGAACGGTCTTTTACCTCAAACTTAAAATAATACGCCGACTGTTTGTCCCACACTTTGCCGCGTACCGGCTGGAACTTGTTGTAAACGGTATCGCTGCCACATGAAAAACATAGACATGAAGCCGTTATTATGATGACGGTTATGTTGTTGCCTAATGAACCCGTTCGCATCGTTATCCACCGTTTGGTTTAGCAATCGCGTCAAGGACGCCGTTTTGGCTCCTGACGTTCGACTTTTTCTTCTTCTTTTTCTTTTTCACCTTGTCGAAACGGGAAATGTTGTCTTCCAGAATATCTTTCGTATCACGTTTTTCTTCCCTGATTTCCAGATCATAGAGCAGCGAGAATGGCTTTTCGCCTTTTTTGTTCATTTGTATAATGTCAAAAGCACGCTGCGAAGATATGGTTACAAGATTTACAGGCTGGTTCTTGTCGGTGGAATAAGCGATTTCATTCCTGAAGATATCCGTCTTGAAGTGATAATAAGTATTGTCAGCCGTAACAAGTTCGACCCTGCGCGGAGGTTGCTGTTTCCGTCCTTCCACATAAGCATCCACTTCGTAGTTAAGGCAACATTTAAGTTTGGCGCATTGTCCGGCAAGTTTCTGGGGGTTCATGGACAAATCCTGGTAACGTGCGGCATCGGTAGCTACCGAGATGAAGGCGCTCATCCATGCGGAACAACAAAGCTCGCGTCCGCAGGGGCCGATACCGCCGATGCGGCCGGCCTCCTGGCGTGCGCCGATTTGTTTCATCTCGATGCGAACGTGAAACGTCTCTGCCAGAATCTTTATCAGTTGGCGGAAGTCAACGCGCTCGTCGGAGATATAATAAAATATGGCTTTGTTGCCGTCGCCCTGGTATTCCACATCGCCAATCTTCATCTTCAGGCCAAGTTCCGTCGCTATCTGCCGGGCACGGATCATCGTCGGGTGTTCGCGTTTCTTGGATTCTTCATATCTATCAATATCCGATTGTTTGGCAATGCGGTAAACGACTTTCGCGTCTTCATCAAAACGGTACCGGTTTTTTTTCATCTGCAACAACACGAGCTTCCCCGTTAGCATCACCGTCCCGACGTCATGTCCGGGAACGGATTCTACGGCTACCACATCGCCTTTTTTCAACGGCAAGTGTTCTTTGTTGAGAAAATATCCTTTACGGGTGTTCTTGAATTGAACTTCCACGAAATCGGTAGCCGTCTGCGCTTCGTTGATATCACACAGCCAGTCATAATTATTGAGCTTGTTTTTAGCCCGGGAACAGCCTTTGGTGTTCAATCCACAACAGCAACCTTTACACTGAATGAATTTCATATTATCCGGTTAACGATTAAATCAGATGATGCATCTTGAATATCTTTTGAATAGCTTCCAGCGCATAATCCAACTGTTTTTTCGTATGTGTCGCCATTAACGAAAAACGTATCAGCGTATCATGAGACGCCACAGCGGGCGAAACGACCGGATTGACAAATATTCCGGCATCAAACAGTTCCCGTACAATGAGGAATGTAAGATCATTATCGCGTATGAACAGCGGGATAATCGGCGTAGAGGTGTTCCCGATCTCACATCCCATTTGCCGGAACCCGTCCAGGGCGTAATTCGTCAGCGTCCACAACTGTTCAAGCCTTTCCGGTTCGTTCAGCATAATATCCAGCGCTGCATTTGCCGCGGCGATAGACGCAGGCGTACAGCTTGCGCTGAAGATATACGTTCGTGCATGATGCCGCAGATAGTTGATCGTGTCCCGGTCGGAAGCGATGAAGCCCCCGAGCGAAGCAAACGATTTACTGAACGTACCCATTATCAGGTCAACGTCATTCGTCACGCCGAAATGGTCGCAAGTGCCGCGCCCCTGTTTTCCGAAGACGCCTATGCCGTGCGCCTCGTCGACCATTATGCTTGCATCATATTTTTTTGCAAGACTCACGATGCCGGGAAGATTGGCAATATCGCCTTCCATGCTGAAAACGCCGTCGGTAACGATAAGTTTTATTTTGTTCGGGTCGCACTTCTGAAGCTGCCTTTCCAACGATTCCATATCATTATGCCGGTATTTCAGCTTCGTTGAGAATGACAGGCGGATACCTTCGATGATGGATGCATGATTGACTTCATCCCAGACCAGGAAATCTTCGCGGCCGGTGACGCACGATATAACGCCCGAATTTACCTGGAAACCCGTTGAAAAAGTTATGGCATCCTCTTTCCCAACAAATTCGGCCAGCCGTTCTTCTAATTGTACATGTATGTCCAGCGTTCCGTTCAGGAAGCGTGAACCGGCACACCCTGATCCGTATTTCCGGACAGCTTCTATCGCAGCCTCTTTCACTTTCGGATGATTCGTCAAACCCAGATAGGCATTTGAGCCGAACATCAATACCTTTTTCCCGCTAATAGTCACCTCGGTATCCTGGTCACTTTCTATTTCGCGGAAATAAGGATATATTCCTGCAGCTTTCGCTTTCTGAGGAGTATCGTATTTTGCAAGTTTTTCTCTTAATATGTTCATATTCAATTCGGAGTTGTTTTATTATATTTAATTGGAATCGTAATATCTGTGCAAAAGTAATAAAAAGAAGTGACACTCGCGTAATTTAAAGGTAAAATTGTAATTTTGCCGTCAAATTAATGGTGAATGAAAAAAGAGCTGAAAAAGATACATGCGATTATCAACCCGGTTTCCGGTGTTGGGTCGAAAGATAAAATCCCGGAGATGATCGCTTCGTGTTGTCTCGAAAAAGGCATATCCATGCACATTGAATATACCGAATATGCCGGCCACGCCGGGGAACTTACGCTGAAAGCGCTGGACAGTAACGCGGATTGTGTGATTGCGGCAGGAGGCGACGGGACGGTGAACGAAATCGCCCGGAACCTGCTTAATACGGATGTGATGCTGGGCATCATACCGAAAGGTTCGGGTAATGGCCTTGCGCGTGACCTTAATATACCGATGGATACGAAAAGCGCCGTTGATGTCATTTTTTCGGGACACACTACGATGATTGACGCTTGTAAAGCCAATGAAAGATTGTTTTTCTGTACTTGCGGAGTCGGTTTTGATGCGGCGGTGAGCAAGGAGTTTGCGAAAGAAAAACATCGCGGCTCCCTGACGTATGTAAAAGACATCGTTGAGAATTACCTTAATTACAAGCCCGAAATTTACGAACTGAATATTAACAATCAGACCATCAGGGAAAAAGCTTTTCTCATAGCATGTGCAAATGCTTCCCAATACGGTAACAATGCGTTTATCGCTCCGAACGCCGACATCAATGACGGCAAGATTGACATAACGATACTGTCGCCGTTTAATGCACTTGATATAGGCCCCCTGGCGTTGCAACTGTTTACAAAAACGATTGACAAGAACAGTAAAATAAAAACGATCCGGGCAACGGAAGCGCAGATCGTACGGCAGAAAGCGGGCGTCATGCATATCGACGGGGAGCCGGTCATGGAACCGGAAGAAATAAACATCTCCGTGATAAATTCGGCAATTCATGTTTTTACTCCGGCGAGCATCTCCTTTGTAGAAGACATGCAACGGCGCTTTAACGAAGTCTTCCGTTTCTTTGAGGACCGATTGACCGGACTGTCGGAACTTACCGGCTTTACAGGTAAAAATCTTTCGTCAACTCCTGATATTGCCGGGTTCGCTTCCGTTCGGCTGTTTCCAGAACAAGGAGGTCCGTTCTTCCCGGAAGATTTTTGACGGACAACTCAATCAGAAACCGTTTGGATTTTAATCCTTCTGCCGGAATGACGTCCGTACGGCGTATTTGGTACAACCTGTGCGTAGCTGTTATAAAATCAAGTTCTCCGGAAAGTTGAACCGGCAAGATGAGGGCTATTCGTCCACATTCGGACAGCATTTCCAGGGCATGTTCGACCAGCAGCCCGAGCGGAAGCGTATCATTATGACGCGCTGCACTTCTTTTTTGATCCGGGCATTTCAGCGAATGTGCAAAAAACGGGGGATTTGAAACGATCAGGTCATATTTTTTCGCCGCCGCATATTCCGGGAACGATTGATGAATAACGTTTATCCTGCCTCCGAACGGAGACTTTCCGATATTTTCAAGCGCCTGTTCGCAGGCATCTTTGTCGATTTCAACCGCATCAATCTCCGCCTCCGTATTCCGCTGTGCGATCATCATGGCGACAAGTCCCGTTCCGGCGCCGACATCCAGGACGGAACATGCCGCATGACCAACCGGGACCCAGGCGCCAAGCAAAACGCCGTCTGTCCCGACTTTCATCGCACACCGGTCGTGCCATACGGAAAATTGCTTAAACTGAAAATACGGATTGGACATAAAAAGTAAAATTAATACCGCAAAAGTAAAAAATAAAATTGAAAACTTATTTTGTATTCCTGTCAACTTGCATTATCTTTGCACCTCTTTTCAAATAATATATGGATAAAAAAAAATTACTTAGAGTACATGTGCAGCAGTCAATTGAAGACATTGACGAAACGATTATAGCGGTCCCGATTTTAATGGAATGTGACAAGGATGAAGATTTTTCCGAAGGTGTGGAAAAAATTGGAGATCTATTGCCGATATTGCCTCTTCGGAATATGGTTCTTTTCCCCGGTGTGGCGATGCCTGTTATTGCCGGGAGGGCCAAGTCGATGCGTCTGGTTCGCAATGCCATACAAAAGAAATCGTTTATAGGAGTCAGTTGCCAGAAAGATTCGGCTATTGACGAACCGGAGTCCGAAGACCTGTATGAGATCGGGACGATAGCTGAAATCATGCGTGTACTTGAGATGCCCGACGGCACAACGACCGTTATCCTGCAGGGAAAAAAACGCTTTTTGCTGAAATCCCTTGTGGAAACAGAACCGATCCTTATCGGCAAAATCGAAGTGCTGAACGACACCCGCCCCAAAAAACAGGACCGCGAACTGGATGCGCTTGCTTCAACAATAAAAGATTTGACAGTCAAAATACTGATGTCCACGATGGATCCTCCGCGGGATTTGATTTTCTCAATACGTAACAACCAGAATATCCTCTACCTGATTAATTTCGCATCCTGCAATATCATTTCGGATGCGCCTATAAAACAGGAACTCCTGGCCATAAACAATCTGAAAGACCGGGCTTACCGCTTGCTGTTTATTTTGAACCGCGAATACCAGTTGATAGAGTTGAAGACGTCTATACAGATGAAGACGCATGAAGATATAAACAAACAGCAAAAAGAATATTTTCTCCAGCAACAGATAAAGGCAATACAAAAAGAGCTTGGAAGCGACAATATCAATGATATTGAAATAAGCGAGATGCGCAATAAGGCGAAAAAGAAAAAATGGACGAAAGAGATTGCCGGGATTTTTGAAAAAGAAATCATTAAACTTGAACGTCTAAATTCGCAATCTCCCGATTATTCCCTGCAGATACAATATGTCCAGGAGATTTTAAATCTGCCGTGGGGTGAATACAGTAAAGACAATTTCAACCTGAAACGCTCCGAACGGATTTTGAATCGCGACCACTACGGAATGGATAAGGTGAAGGAACGTATCATCGAACACCTGGCTGTCCTCAAACTGAAAAAAGACCTGCGTTCGCCGATAATCTGTCTTTACGGCCCGCCGGGCGTTGGCAAGACTTCGCTTGGCAAATCCATCGCCGAAGCGTTAAACCGGAAATATGTACGGGTTTCGCTGGGCGGACTTCATGACGAAGCGGAGATACGCGGCCACCGGCGTACTTATATCGGCGCAATGGCCGGACGCATCATTGAAAATATTAAGAAAGCGGGCACGTCAAATCCCGTGTTCGTCCTTGATGAAATAGACAAGGTCGGCAATGATTTCAAAGGCGATCCCGCCTCTGCACTGCTCGAAGTGCTCGATCCCTAACAAAATGAACACTTCCACGATAATTACCTGGACATCGATTATGATTTGAGTAAGGTTATGTTTATCGCCACGGCAAATAACCTTAATACCATTTCGCAACCGCTGTTAGACCGTATGGAGCTTATTGAAGTAAGCGGATACATAGCCGAAGAAAAAATGCAGATAGCCTTGAAACACCTTATTCCCAAGCAGATGAATACGCACGGGATTGAGAACGGACAAGTGAAATTCGACAAACAGGCCATACGCCTCATCATTGATTCATATACGCGCGAAAGCGGAGTGCGCGAGTTGGAGAAAAAGATTGCAAAAGTGATGCGTAAAATGGCGCGGAAATTAGCGTCCGGCGAAGATATATCTCCGGTTATTACAACAAAACATATACGCGAATACCTCGGCGTCGAGGAGTATAATCCTGATAAATACCAGGGAAACGAGTATGCAGGCGTTGTGACCGGACTTGCGTGGACGGCCGTCGGCGGAGAGATTCTTTTTGTCGAGACGAGCTTAAGCAAAAGTAAAGGCTCCAAACTTACCGTGACGGGCAACCTGGGGGATGTGATGAAAGAATCGGCTGTCATTGCAATGGAATACGTTCACGCACATGCCGGGACATTTGGAATAGACGAATCGGAGTTTGAAGACCGGAGCGCACACATCCATGTGCCCGAAGGCGCCATACCGAAAGACGGGCCGAGCGCCGGCATAACAATGGTCACATCACTTGTTTCCGCGTTTACAAAACGAAAAGTGCACGGAAACCTCGCCATGACGGGCGAGATCACGTTGCGGGGAAAAGTCCTCCCCGTAGGCGGTATTAAGGAAAAAATCCTTGCCGCAAAACGCGCCGGCATAA
>JAISYY010000179.1 GCA_031269635.1 Tannerella sp.
GGGCTTGTTTGGGTCTGCTTTCGCCTCCTCAAAAACAGGAAACAGCAAATATACATTTTTTGACGTAGCGAAGAACTGCAAAATCCGGAAAAAACGATGAGTTTATGGACAGACACTAATTATAAATATATCAGATATCCCAATGGGGGATTTGCCTATATACCGGATGGGAACGCTCGTGTTTCAGATATATCTTTGAGCATGGCTATGAACTATAAAGTTTATAAGGAAATGTATTTTGGCGTAGGTATAGAACCGATATATTCTAATACATTAGATTTTGTCAATACGGGAAAGACGAACAGCAATCAAAAATTCTCTATACCTGTTATATATAAGATAGGCGCTGATTTTAATAAAGCAGATGTGTCTATATCTAATAAAATTGATTTTATCAATAAATCTAAATCCGGTTTTCTGTTTAACTTACTTGCTCCGCTCAAATAACCGAGGTTTGGTAGAATAGATAAAAATTAGAACTTTTTAAATTGATAGAAATGATGCAAAAAGTAATTTTTACAGCCATAATGTTTTGTTCAATGGTTGCATGTACGGTAGACTATGATATGAAATCAACAAATATTAACGAGCAGGACAGAATTGTTGTAAATAGTTTTCTCAATCCGGCGAAACCGATTCGTGTGTATTTTATTTGTTTACGGCAAGTTTTTGGATAGGCATTTTACGGTTTCAGGAAAATAAAACACGTGGAAGAGGGTATATGTATCTCGGCCTGCTCAAGGTATGCATTTATCCGTTCTATGCGAATCCCCCGTCCGTGAATGTATTACGTCGAGCAAAGGCTTAAATCCTCAAAAAACACCGTTTTTCAGGAATTGATTCCAAAAAAAGCATATTACTTTTACCGGAAATTTTGAGGCTATGATAGAAAGACAAATCGAACGCAGAATAAGAAGAAAAATCGGTACGGGAAAGGCCATTATCGTGATGGGCGCCCGGAAAACCGGCAAAACGACGCTATTGAAAAAGATTTTTTCGGATAATACGCTGTGGCTTAACGCCGATGAACAGGAACTTGACTGTTTGGAAGTATCCGACGGACGACTTTCGACTTGCGAATTTAAGTGGAGTCCGGATGCCAGGGCAAAATTTTCGAAAGCCTTTGCCGAAGCATATCCCGGATCAACATTTCGGGTCATTCATCGCGACAATTTCGATGAATAGTTATTGTAAGCATTTGACGATGCAACAAGCACGTTATTTTATGCAGTAAGGTTCCGTAAATTCGACTTTTGTGCCGTCGGGCGTGGTCAGGTTTAACAGCCACCGCCTGGTTTTGCCGATGGAGGGGCGGCCTGTTTTTTGTTTTCCGCGTCGCTCTTTAAGCGTGTAGACCGTTTCCTGCATATCATCTACGAGGAAACAGGGGTGGCTGAAATTTTCATTGCTGGGTGAATAATGTTCGATGCTCTCCGTACACTCTGCGAAATTCAAATATTGAATTACCGCGGGTTCGCTTTTGTCCGTGGGGTATCTCAACACTTCCCCACATTTCATGATTCCAATCCAGAACGGATCGTTATCGTCGATTTTTCCGGCATACAGCCCTGCGTGGTGGATACGTTTCGATATCCGCCTTTCCGACAGAAACTGCCCTTTAGACTTGTGGTGTAACCCTTCTTTTTTGAGATCAATAAATTCAATGTTGTTTCCCCACGTGTCCCGTACAGTAAAAGTTTCATTTCCGGCCCCGTCGATTATGATTTCTGAGGTTTTGACCCCTTGTGATTCAAGATACCGTTTCATTCCGGCAACGGATTCCGTTTCGAGCGAAAGAGAAACAAGACGTTTTTTTTCTTTAGCCTGCGTATCTGCTATAAATTCGATAAACTGGCGGTCATTTACTTTAAAAGAGACTGCGGTTCCTGTGGTCGACGGATAAGAAAAGGCTTCATCAAAGCCAAGAAAACGGCCGTAGTATTCCCTTGCCATATCCATATCGCTTACGAGAAAAGTCATTTTAGCTATTCCCCATATTGCCGGGGGACGTTTTGTCTCCTGTGCGACAGCCGGATTTATGGCAGTCAAACATGTTAATAAGATGATTAAAGTTTTTCCGTACATGATTTTTCAATTGATTTATACCGGTGTATCCCGCCACAGGCCGTCGATGTAATTGTCGTGCATCCATGGCAGGTTTTCGTGTTTGTAGAAAGGTTCGAGTTGTGCGGCCAGTTCTTTCATCCGTTTAGCCGGCAGTTTTTTGAAGTTGCGCAGTATTTCCAGGTTGGAATCTACGACGGCAATACTGTCCATTCCGATGACGACGGCATCCGGGCCGTTCAGCGACATGGCGTACCGGATAAGATCCGGAGCGTTCAGGCCGGGGATTGTTTCCTTTGGGCGAACGGCTTTCATTAGCAGAACGCCTATTTTATTTTTCTTTCCGGCAGGTATGGCGATTTCTTCGCGCGGTGAAGGTTGTTTCGGGTTCCAGTGGTTCATGGCGATGAGCATACTGTCAAAATCACCCCTGTTTGCCAGTTCTTTCAAAGCCTGTGCATCCCCGTGCCCAGAGAATCCGATAAAACGTGTTACGCCTTCTTCCCTGAGTTTATGCAAGATGTCGATCAAATGCCCTTTCCGGCTCATTTGGTCAACATCTTCGACGGAGTGTACGTCGTGGATTTTCAGCATATCCAGGTTGCCGGTATTCAGCCGTTTCAGGCTAAGTTCGATCTGTTTCATTGATTCTTTGGGTTCGCGCTCTGTTACTTTGGTTGACAGGAAGATTTCCTTACGCCGGTATTTTACTACCTCGCCGATACGGACTTCGCTTATTATGTGCCTTGGAGATTTCTTTTTCCCGGGAGGCAGACCGATCGAATTATCGTAAATATGCGCCGTATCCCAGTAATATAAACCATTGTCGAGCGCATAGTTGAGCATTTCG
>JAISYY010000192.1 GCA_031269635.1 Tannerella sp.
AATGACGGCAAAGCGACCGGAAAACGCCGGTATCGTCTCCCGGTCGCGTCGACTTTAAAACGTGAGAAATACCCTATTAAAAACAAAAATGATTGAACTGTGAAATTAACCTTTAAACAACAAAATGTTATTATTAAATTAGTTGGATTATTAATTATTAAACAAAAGAAAACATGAAATTACAATCTTTATCGGAGGGCGCTATCCTCCGGAAATTGCGACTTGAAAAAGTCTTTAAAATGGCGGGAATCATCGTATTCCTGCTTGTAGGATGCGTGTTAAGCCTGTCTGCGGAAAATGCGGAAACGGCGCCGGCACGCGGTAATGATGCGTCGAGCCTGCAACAGCAGACAAAACGCATCACGGGAACAGTAGTTGACAACAACGACGAGCCGGTTATCGGCGCTAATGTCGTGCAGAAAGAGAACAGCAGCAACGGAACGGTGACGGATGCAGACGGAAAGTTTTCGCTGAACGTGCCGCAAAATGCGACGCTGAAAATATCGTATGTCGGCTATCTGACGAAGGAGGTGGCTGTTGGTGAGCAGTCGTCGATTGACATCACACTGGCGGAAGATATCGGGCTGCTGGATGAAGTCGTTGTAATTGGGTACGGTTCGCAGAAGAAAGCAGCGGTCACCGGTGCAATTGCTACCCTGCAGGCGGAAAAGATGGAGGATATTCCGGTGGCGAACATTTCCAATGCGCTTGCCGGCCGGATGAGCGGCCTTTACGTGAATCAGGTGTCCGGTGCGCCGGGTTATGCGGCGGCCATCCGGGTGCGTTCCATCAATACGTGGAAAAGCAGCGGCAATGACCCGCTGTATGTCATTGACGGCATTATTCTGGACAAGCGGTCGTTTGACATGCTTGACTATACCGAGATTGAGAGCATCTCCGTATTGAAAGATGCGGCTTCCGCTTCGGTTTATGGAGCACGGGCGGCTAACGGTGTTATTCTGGTTACTACCAAGACAGGTAAGGAAGGCAAGTTTAAAATGAATTACAACTATTCCTACAGTTTCGACCAGCCCTCAAAGATTCCGGAGTTTGTAAGTATGGCCGATATGGTGAGACTGAGCAATCATGTGCAGACGGTAACAGGCGCTCAAACCTCCCTGCTTGACGAGGAAGAATCTGCCTGGCTTCAAAAACTTTCGGGGGACGAGTGGTTTGACCTGGCATACCGGGATCCGACGCTGCAAAAGCATACGTTGAACGCTTCCGGAGGGTCGGACAAAGTCAGGTATTTTATCGGGGGAACCTTTTTTGACCAGACGGCCTTTATAAAAAATGCAGACTATCAAAAGTTCAATGTTCGCTCGAATGTAGACGTCAATTTCACCAACGAACTCAGCGGCTCGTTCAAGCTGGCCTATAACGAAGGAACTCGAACGCACTATGCCTTTCAGGAAGACCAGAGCGGTCTCAACATAGATGACACCTTCGGTAATTTGTGGGCGCGCCTGCTTTACTCTTTTCCGACAATACCCCCGGTTACATCCGACGGGAAGTTCATCGATCCCGGCTGGATAGGTAATCCGTTGGCATTTATCGAAGAAGGAGGAACCAATACGCGCAGGGACCGCAATATTGACGCTAATTTCGGATTGACCTATAAATTGCCGTTTATAAAGGGACTGTCGCTCTCGGCCAATTACAGCCGGAACTATTCGAACGCGACGATCAAACAGTATGAAATAAAGCCGACCCTCTACACTGTGGTTAAGAAGGGCACGAACGCGGTGATTTTCACGGATGAAATCATCAGTTCGCAAAAATCAGCCTATCCGAACAAGGAGCGTCTGGCGAAAACGTCGGAAACATCCAGCGACTATCAGTTGAATCTTTCGGTGAATTATACCGGTTCGTTCGACAGACACAACATCGACGCCGTTATCGTGTATGAGCAAAGCGAAGGAGATTACGAGTATTTCGAAGGCGTAAGGGAAAACTTTCCCCTGTTGCAGAAAGACCAGTTCTGGGCGACGTCTTCCGACAGGGCGGATTCCTACGTGAGTGGTAGCGAAAGTGAATACGGACGCGCTTCGTTTATCGGAAGGGCTACGTATAATTATGATGAAAAATATTTCCTTACCGTTGCCGCCCGCTACGACGGTTCCATGCGATTTGGCCCCGATTACCGGTGGGGACTCTTCCCTTCCGTACAGGCCGGATGGGTGATATCGAAGGAAGATTTTTTCAATACGGAGGTGATTAATTTCCTGAAACTCCGTACTTCGCTGGGGCTTACCGGAAACGACGCCGTGGGCGGATGGGCATGGAGCGAATCCTATTCAAACGTAGGGAGCTATCTGTTTTCGTCCCTGGAGCCACGGGTAAGGTACGACGGAATCGTAAACAGGGTACTGACCTGGGAGAAGACAAGGGACTGGAATATCGGCTTTGATTCGCGTTTCTTGGACGGATATTTTCTGAATCTGGAGTATTACAACCGCCACAACTACGATATCCTCGACAGCCGGATAGCCTCGCTGCCGCGCTCGTTCGGCGGAAGCATGCCGCCCGAAAACTACGGCATTGTGGATGCGCACGGATTAGAACTTGAACTCGGGTACCGCGGAAGGATAAAGGAAGTAAACTACGGCATTCAGGGCAATTTCTCCTACGCGACGAACATTGTCAAACTGCAGGATGTGGCCGAAAACGTCCGGGATGCGGACAATCCGAACGGACGAAGTACGGACTATGTGAAAATGCTGGTTGCCACCGGTATTATCCGGACGCAGGCCGATCTGGATGCGCTGCCCGAAGGATATACGATTTACGGTAAAAAACCGGCGCTGGGTATAATCAACTTTGAAGACGTCAGTGGCTTGAACGGTGTGCCCGACGGGAAAATTGACGATTATGACATACAGATTATCAAGGGGAAACATTCCGTGGCGCCCTACGCGTTCGGACTGAATTTAACGGCCGACTGGAAAGGGCTGGGTATTGATGTGCTGTTTCAGGGAGTAGCCGGGATATCCAAGTTATTTGATTTCGGTTATAATTATGAACGAAGGTATATCAGCAGACCTCTTGCCTTCTGGAGTGATTCCTGGACGCCGGATAATGTGAATGCCGCCTACCCTCAGGCGGTTCCGTGGGATTATACCAACGACCATCTTGCCTCTACCTTCTGGTTAAAGAACGGCAATTATTTGCGGGTGCAACAGGTAAGCCTCAAGTATTCGCTTCCGAAAAAGTTGATTAAAAAGGCAAGACTTACCGACGCCACCTTCCTGCTTTCCGGAACCAATCTGTTCACGTTTACCAAATTTGATTATTATGATCCTACAGGTGTATCAATGAGTACGTATCCTGTCATGAAGACCTACACCCTGGGCGTCAATCTCAGTTTTTAATGTTGCATGTATAACCATAAAATAAGATAAAGATGAATACTATCAGTAAATTAGCAGGTATCATTGTTGCAATGTTTACCTTTATGCAGTGCGGCGACCCGCTCGACAAGGAGAATCTGGTCGCCATCACCAGCGACCTCGTATGGTCGAATCCCCAGATTGCGGAAGCCTACGTAAATGACATGTATGCCAGTTTTATGCCCGGATTCGATACCGGCGAATTCTCGCATACGGACGAAGGCGGTGGAGTCAATGGAAGTTCTACCATCAGCAGCGCCTACATAAGAGGCACCATCATCTCCAATTCGTATGATTATTATCCGTATGACGCTATTCGGAGGATCAATATCTTTCTGGCCAATATCGACGGCGCCACCTTCGGGGAAGATGTCCGGAACAAACTGAAAGGCCAGGCGCTGTTCTGGCGGGCATGGGCGTATTTCCGGATGGTACGGGCCTACGGAGGCGTGCCCTTAATCCTGGAACCGGCCGATCCGGATGACGACGAGGCGATTTTTGTACCCCGAAACAGGACTTCGGAATGTTTCACCCAGATTGTAAAAGATCTGGACGAAGCCATCCGGTTGCTGGAAAACAAAAGCGACGTCGGCCGGATCGACAAGTGTGCGGCGATGGCGTTTAAGGGGCGGGTACTGCTGTTTAAGGCCAGTCCGCAATTCAACCGCGACAACAGCGCCGCCCGCTGGCAGGAGGCTTATACGGCCAACCGGGAAGCGCTTGAATTTCTGGATGCGCAGGGCAAAGGTCTGTACGATGATTACCGGAATATCTGGCTGGACGAGATGAACCGGGAAGTCATTATGGTCAGACGATATGCCTATCCGGCAGCGTCAAATGGCTATTCGCAGGCGGCTATGCGCCCGCTGGCGTATGCCAGAGGCGATGTCGGCGGTAATATACCTTCGCTGGAATTAGTCAATGCGTATCCCATGAAAGACGGTTCCCGCTGGGACCCGGCGACGATGGATTACCGGAAACTGCATCAAAACCGGGATGCGCGGTTCTACGCTTCCATTGCCTACAACGGTGCGGCTCCCTACATCAGCCCCATGTTCGGCAATGAAAACATGTGGACCTACTGGTTTGACGCCGATGGCAATCCTTCGACCGGTATCAACGGAAAGGAATCGCGGGCAGACAATAAACCCGACTTCGGGCAGGGGGGGGAAAGTCTCTTTTCCCACACCGGTTTCTATCCGGCCAAAATGCTGGATCAGACGATTACGAGGGTCAATGTGGAGGACGGTTCGGTGGACTGGATTGAAATCCGCTATGCGGAAGTGCTGATGAATTATGCGGAAGCGGCCGGCGAGACCGGAAGAACCGATGAGGCATTGAGCGCCCTGTACCGAATTAGGCAGCGGGCGGCCATTGAGCCGGGCGACGGCAGTTACGGAATCATAGCCGCTTCGGTCGATGAACTGCGAAAGGTGATTCAGGACGAGCGATTTGTTGAATTTGCGTTCGAGACGAAACGGTTCTGGGATTTGCGCAGATGGCGCATATTCGGCTCCACATTCAATAATATGGAAGGCAAATCCCGCCACGGTCTGCGAATCGAATATAACGGCGACGTGTCCAGCCGCCCGCGGCTTCTGACCGACATCAACAGCGTCTGGGATCAGTTTACCGTTACGGTAATCCCTGATTTCGAGCCGTCGAATGTGCTTCCGGAAGACAAATATTCCTTCTTCGGGATTCCGACGTC
>JAISYY010000193.1 GCA_031269635.1 Tannerella sp.
TTTATTTATGTTTGTCTGGCGTTTACCGGGATTTTCCCGGTAAACGCGCAACATGTACTGAAATTTAATACGGATAAAAAGTTTAAAATCGTTCAGTTCACGGATTTGCATTACATTTCGGGCGATAGTCGTTCGGATGTGGCATTGGAGAATATGAAAGAAGTGCTGGCGGTGGAGAAGCCTGATTTTGTCATCTTCAGCGGCGATGTGATTTTCGGAAAGCCTGCCGGTAAAGGTATGCGAGAGGTGCTGGACGTAGTATCCGGACGCAGGACGCCTTTTGCCGTCACGTTCGGGAATCATGACGACGAGCAGGATATGACACGCGAACAGTTATTTGATTTGATCAGGGAAATACCCGGTAACTTGACTTCCACGGTCGGGGGCCTGACAGGCGTGACCAATTTCATCCTTCCCGTTTTGTCATCGGAATCGGGGAAAACGGCGTTCCTTTTATATACCTTCGATTCAAACGCCTATTCGCGGATAGAAGGCGTCAAAGGGTATGACTATATCTATTTTGACCAGATCGCGTGGTACAAAGAAAAAAGCCGGGCTTTCACAAAGGCGAATGGCGGTGTGCCCGTTCCTGCGGTCGCATTCTTCCACATACCCCTGCCGGAATATAACCAGGCGGTGGCAAACGAAGACGCTATCCTGACAGGCTCCCGCAAGGAAAAAGCCTGCTCTCCCGAATTGAACACCGGGATGTTTGTCGCCATAAAGGAAATGGGGGACATCATGGCGACATTCGTGGGGCACGACCATGACAACGATTATGCCGTATCCTGGTATGACGTGATGCTTGCCTATGGCCGGTTCAGCGGAGGTAATAACGTATATAATAATCTCAAACCGAACGGTGCACGGGTCATTGAACTGACGGAAGGCGAACGAGGGTTCCGTACCTGGATCCGTTTGCGGGGCGGAGAGGTGATACACGACATAAAATATCCGGATTTCTTTCGGAAGGAAAAAAATTAGGCAATCCCGCATCGCGTATGAAAACAAACGACACGAAACCGCTCACAAAACTGGGAAGCGCCGTCACAAACCGTCCGGCGGAATACGACCCTTCCATGCTCGAAACGTTCGAAAACAAACACTCCGGAAACGATTATTTTGTGAAGTTTAACTGCCCGGAATTTACAAGTCTTTGCCCCATAACGGGACAACCCGACTTTGCTACATTATATATCAGTTATATCCCCGACAAAAAAATGGTGGAGAGCAAGTCGCTGAAGCTTTACCTCTTCAGTTTCCGCAACCACGGAGCGTTTCACGAAGACTGTGTCAATGTGATCATGAACGACCTGGTAAAGCTGATGAAACCCAGATACATCGAAGTGTGGGGGAAATTTTTGCCGCGCGGAGGCATAAGCATTGATCCGTATTGCAATTACGGCAAGCCGGACACTGAATATGAGGACATGGCCACCTACCGGCTGATGAATCACGACCTGTATCCCGAAAAAACGGATAACAGGTGATTATCTTTTATATGGAAAATTACAGATGTTTAATTTTAAAAAGTAAAACTATGAGATTTTATGTTATACTGACAGCTTTGTTTCTGTCCATGATTATGACGGGCTGCTCTTCGACGAAGGGTCTGACCAAGGAAGAAAAGGCAGCGAAGGAAGCCGCCCTGCGCGAAGCGATAGAAAAACGCGAATTTACGGTTGATGTAAATCGCATGTCACCTATGAGCGGACGTTCGCAGGCGCTGACTTCCCCGTATTCACTGGAAATAAAAGGCGACCGCGTGAAGTCGTATCTGCCTTATTACGGAAGAGCGTACAGCGTCCCATACGGAGGCGGCGACGGCCTGAACTTCGAGGCGGAAATTACCGGCTATAAATTATCTTACGATGCAAAAGGAAAAGCCGTTGTCGAATTTGAAACAAAAACCAAAGAAGACCGGTATGGTTTCAGGCTTGAGATTTTCCCTAACGGTTCGACAAGTATCCATGTGACGTCGGTCAACCGCCAGGCGATCTCGTTTCAAGGGACGGCGACGGACAGGAAAGGCCGGTAAATTGTGTGAAAACGGATGAGATTTTCTTATTGTGAACGGGAACCAGACGCAACGACGTAAGAAATAAAAATGTTGAAAACAACTTTTCTCCGAACTTCGTCAATTCCGGAAATTCATTATCTTTGCAACTTAAAAGCGTAAAAGATGTGGCTGTGTTGAATATAAGAAAATTGCCTGTCGGCATACAGGATTTTGAAGATTTAAGGACAAACGGCTATTTGTATGTTGACAAAACAGCCTATATTTGCCGTTAGGTAAACATGGGAAAGCCTTATTTTCTGGGTCGTCCACGCCGTTTTGGGAAAAGTCTTTTTTTGTCTGCGCTCAACGCGTATTTTCTTGGGAAAAAAGAACTTTTCGAGGGTTTGGCGATTGCCGGACAGGGAATGGATTGGACGGAATATCCGGTTTTGTATTTGGATTTCAATCTGGAAGACTATTTCACATTATCATCATTCCGGTACGCTTTAGATGCTAATTTAGTCGGACTGGAAGTC
Organism: Tannerella sp.; assembly: GCA_031269635.1. Lineage (GTDB taxonomy): Bacteria > Bacteroidota > Bacteroidia > Bacteroidales > Tannerellaceae > Tannerella. The sequence goes on from JAISYY010000193.1 coordinate 2,536, forward strand.
CGGTGGGGCAGCGACGAACGGGAAAAAACGCCCGCCCTGCGGCTGAACGGACTTATCCGTCGTGCCTGTAAGCAAACCGGACGGAAAGTCGTGGTGCTGGTGGACGAATACGACAAACCGTTGATTGAAACAATGGACAACGCCAAACGGAATGAAACTGTTCATCCCGGTTTTCAACCTCTTTTAAGGTCTTGCATCTGTTCATTTTGCGCTTTACATAATGACACATTTTCAGCAATTTTCTTATCACGGGACAACTGACGGATATG
>JAISYY010000274.1 GCA_031269635.1 Tannerella sp.
CCCTGCATATCAAACGGAAGCGCAATGCAGGGAACAGTCCGGTCTCCCGGGTACGGCCGGAAATGGATACCCGTAAGACGGTCGGAATCCGGAGCCACCACTTCGTGTTTAGCCAGAGATTCCCGGACGTCAATAATACGCTGATTGCGGCTTCCCCTGAAGGGGAGGCCCTCGTCGCGCAAAGCCTCCGTATAACGCCCGTCGACCAGGACGTCCAGGTACGGAAGTATCCGCGACAGCCGGCCCGACCGGACAACCTGTTCGTACGAAAAGCCCGTATAGCACCAGATATTTTTCCCCGTTTCCCGTTTGACAAGCCGCGCCAGCTCGGAGAAACCCTCCACCTGCATCAGTGGGTCGCCGCCGGAAAAGGTTACGTTCGAAAATTCATTTTCGCCGATGATATCCAGCAGCGTGTTTATCGAATACGGCGAACCGTTCTGCATATCCCACGACTGCGGATTGTGACATCCCGCGCACCGGTGCCTGCAACCGGCCGCATAGATAGCCGTCCGGAAGCCGGGGCCATCTACGGTCGTGTCGTATAAGATCTTCAGTATGGAGAGTTCAGTCATGAGTCACGCGATCGTTCGGTACAGCCTGTTCAGTCATGAATCACGCGATCGTTCAGTTCCGCCAGTTTAGCCCTGTTCCAGCGATCGGTCGTGCCGACCAGGTAACCGGTGATCCGCTGCAGGCGGTCAATCTCGCTACTGCCGCAGCGGGGACATTCCGTCAACTGCGCCGCCGCGTTCTCGTAGCCGCACGCCATGCAGCGGTTGCGGTTGTGATTCACCGAAGCATAGCCCATGTCATACTTATCCATCATATCGACGACGGTCATGATCGACTGCGGATTGTGCGTTGCATCGCCGTCAATCTCCACATAAAAGATATGCCCGCCGCGTGTCAGGTCATGGTAAGGCGCTTCGATTTTCGCCTTGTGGTGAGCGCTGCATGAGTAATAGACCGGCACATGATTCGAATTTGTATAATACTCCCTGTCGGTTATTCCCCCGATAAGGCCGAAATCCCTCCGGTCGCGGCGGGTGAAACGCCCGGCAAGTCCTTCGGCCGGCGTAGCGAGCACGCTGTAGTTATGCCGGTATTTTTCGGCAAATTCATTCACCTTGTCGCGCATGTAAGTAACGATTTCCAGTCCAAGCTTCTGCGCCCCTTCGTCTTCCCCGTGATGCTTCCCCGTAAGCGTAACCAGCGCTTCGGCAAGGCCGATGAAACCGATACCTAACGTGCCCTGGTTAATTACCTTTTCGATGGTATTTTCGCCTTTGATCTGCTCGCATCCCTCCCACAGGACAGACATCAGCAAGGGGAACTGCTTGGGCGCCGCCGTCTTCTGAAACTCGAAACGCCGGTGCAGTTGAAGCGCCGCCAGTCCGAGTATCCGTTCCAGTTTCCCGTAAAAACAGCGAATGCGTTCCTTTATATTTTCAATAGTTCTACATTCCAGCGCTATCCGTACAAGATTCAGCGTTGAGAACGAAAGGTTACCGCGTCCGATCGACGTTTTCCTTCCGAAACGGTTTTCAAACACCCTCGTCCGGCATCCCATCGTCGCCACCTCATGTTCGAAGCGGCGCGGATCATCGGCTTTCCACTCCTCATGATAGTTAAACGTAGCATCCAGATTCAGGAAATTGGGGAAGAACCGGCGGGCGCTCACCTTGCAGGCCAGCAGGTAAAGGTCGTAATTACGATCTTCGGGCAGATAACTTACGCCCCGTTTCTTTTTCCATATCTGTATCGGGAAAATAGCCGTCACGCCGCTCCCCACCCCTTTGTAAGTAGTGAGCAGCAGTTCACGTATGACGCAGCGGCCTTCCGGGGAGGTGTCCGTCCCATAATTGATGGAACTGAACACAACCTGGTTGCCTCCGCGCGAATGGATCGTATTCATATTATGAATAAACGCCTCCATGGATTGATGGACGCGCCCTGCCGTACGGTTTACGGCATGTTGCACGACCCGCTCGTCGCCTTGCAACCCCTCCAGGTCTTTCTGTAAAAAATCATCTATCGCGACATCATACAGATGCTGATAATCCAGTCCGTTAAACTGCTCCATCACCTTAATTTCCTCGATGAAACTTTTCCTCACAAAAGGAGCCAGGTAGAAATCAAACGCCGGGATCGCCTGTCCGCCGTGCATCTCGTTTTGAGCCGTCTCAAGCGATATACATCCCAGTATACTGGCCGTCTCAATCCGTTTAGCCGGCCTGGATTCCCCGTGTCCCGCATTAAAACCGTTCTGCAATATCTTGTCCAGAGGATGCTGTACACAAGTGAGGCTTTTCGTCGGATAGTAGTCTTTATCATGAATGTGCAGATAATTGAGTTGGACGGCCTCTTTCACTTCCGGCAAGAGCAGATAGTCGTCCACGAACGGCTTCGTCGTTTCGCTTGCGAACTTCATCATCATACCCGCAGGCGTATCGGCGTTCATGTTTGCATTTTCGCGGGTGACGTCGTTCGATTTGGTTTCGATGATTTCGAGGAACATGTCCCGTGTTTTCGCTTTGCGGGCGATACTTCGTTTGTCACGGTAGGCAATATATTTTTTGGCGACTTCCTTCCGGGGGCTTTTCATAAGCTCCAGTTCCACCATGTCCTGTATCTGCTCTACCGTCATCTGCTCATCGCCCTGGCATGAAATATAATCCGTGATGCGCCTTATCAAAGTCACATCCTCGCCCAATTCTGTGTGCAACATAGCCTTGCGGATAGCCGCCATGATTTTTTCTTCATTGAAACCGACTACGCGCCCGTCTCTCTTAACTACTGTCTGAATCATACCTGTTTATATTATATGTAATAAAATGCGCTCCGTCCGTAACTTATACGGTCATAAACGTAACGGAATACAGGCGACAAATATATATAATTTCTTTGAAATATTTCTGTTTCCGGAAATATTTTTTCAAGAAATAGTTGAACAGTTTTCCATTATTTTTTATAAATACCTGTTTTAAAGATTTCTACGGAATTGACAAAGCCAAAAAGTTTTCCAAAATAAAAACTGATCTATTCCGGCGCAAGGTTTATTTTGTGACTTGCCTTTACACGCGAATATAAAAAACGACCGTCACTGCTTGCCGTTTCGTTCTTCACGGCAAGCAATGACGGTCGTCATAAATGTGGACACTTCGCTACGCCCGCAGGAATGTAGCGACGGGCGCCCCGACTTACATTGCGTTTCAGTTAACCGTTATCGTATGAAACGATTGCGGCTTCAAGGTGATGGAAAGGACGTCTTCACCGATCTTTATCCGTCTGGTTATTTCTTCGTCTTTACTGTTATGCAAAACGATCACGGTACTGTTGTCTTCATTTTTGAAAGCCAGTATGTCATCCGATTCGCCCGAAACGGCGACGCGCTTTGCTCCGGGACGGATATAATGGCTGAAATGCTTCATCAGGTAATATTCGTAGTTATATTTATACGTTTTCGTTACGGGGTCGACCGTTACCAGTGAATTTTGGCTCCATCCCCAACGGCTTATACCGCCTTTTTCCAGCGATATATTCCAGTATGTATATACATTTGCGCCTTCCGTCAGGTAATGTTTCATCAGACTCCATGCGTAACAGCAATATTGCCAGTCGTTTTTACCGTTTCCACATTCCTGTTCCGTCTGGTAAAGTTTCAGATCCGGATAGCCGGCATGAACGTTACCGATAGCGCCTTTTCCTGCCCACTGGAAACCAACGCCCCGAATATACCGGCTGCTTAATTTATCTTTAAGCAGCGTATCCGTCAGCAAGGTATTGGCCCTTTCCATCGTTCCGAAAAACAGTTCCACGCCTGTGTTTTTCATTTCCGGCCCCAGGTATTCCCCCACAAACCTGTTTATGCCGGAAGCCGTCCATGTACAACTCGGAAATATTTGGCACGAATTAAATTCGTTCTGCGGCATTACCATAAAAATATCGATCCCTTCCTTCCGGTATGCTTCTATAAATTTCCTGAAATAGAGCGCATACGCTTTGAAATAGCCGTCTTCCTGTATAAACATGTTCGTTCCTTCCGCGCCCTGCCGGTCGGCGGCCAGATCGTTGCGGTACTGTTCCGCCCAATGTTCATTCGGAACGGCGCAGGCGTAATGTTTGTTGTATTTCATCCAGGAGGGGGGAGACCACGGAGACGCCCAGATGCGCAAAGAAGGATTATATGCCTGCGCTTCTTTAATAAACGGGATGAGTGTTTCGTAATCATTGGATATGGAGAAATTTTTCATCTCGAAATCGCCGTCCGTCTCATTATAGGAATACCAGTTGCGCGAAAAATCATTCGCTCCCAGGGGCATCCTGCATATCGTGAAATTTGCGCCGGTGCCGGGAGCGAAAAGTTCCTGTATAACCGACAGACGGTCTGCCTCGGACAACAAACCCAAAGACGTCCAGCCCAATTCGTTGAAACAGGCGCCAAAACCTTCGATCGTCTGCCGTGCATCATTTACGTCAACAAGCGTTTCCGCATTTCCTTTTTCCCATTTTATATCGCTGCTGTTTTGTATCTGCCACGAAATTTCGGGCGTAGACACAACCCAGGCGATTTCTCTTTTGTTTCCGCACGAGACAAACAGGCTACAAAGAAATACGGGTAACACGAATGACGGGACAATCTTCCTCATCATTATTTATAATTTATACGCAATGAGGTTTTTGTTTCCGTCGGGAAATCTGCGGGAACGTCCTGCGTTACTTTACCGGTTGCCGCCCATTCCGCTCCGCGGAGAAGCGTTACCTGAAAGCCGGTGCATTGCATGGCGGTGTTATCTTCCAGCGTCCGTCCGGCATGTCCCAACGTTGTATGGAAAATACGCGCACGACCGTAGTCAACCGTAAATATGGAAAATTCATTCCGCCCCGATCCGCCCGTGTCCGGCGATGAATAAGCCCAGAACAAAACATCCTTGATTTTACCGGGGCCACGCATCCGGTCATATAATTCATCCCCGGCATGGCGCCATTTTCCCGGCAATCCTTTTGTCACGGGATGTTTCGCATTACCGCTGTTGAGAACATATTCATGCTGTGCGCCATGCGAACCGCCCGGGCCGGGAGAATTATCGTAAACAATCTCGCCGTCTTTTAAATAAATGTAAGGCCCGTCGGTTTCGTCACGTCCTTCCCAACCGCCAAAACCAAGTATTTCATTAAACTCTTTCCATTTACGGAATGCATTATCGGCAGCGTGATAGATCACAACGCCTCCACCGTTTTGCACATATTTCAGAAACGCTTTATCCGTTTCTTCCGGCCAACGGTCGCCATTGTAATCAAGAACAACTAACCGGTACGCGGAAAAATCCGGCTTAAAGCCGCTCATATCCCCGCCTGTTGCGGGGGACTGCGCTATATCGACCGTAAAAAGACCGGAATTTTCAAGTATCTGCTTGATCGCCACATGGCTGACTTGCCACACATGATTGTTCTGGCCCGTAACGATAAGCGCTTTAACCGGCCCCTTGTTCTGCGAACAACCGAAAATACCGAATAAGAATAATAACGTCAGACAAATAAGGCTTCTCATCTTCATAAGTAATATCGTTTTTATGTTTTAATTCATATCCGGAGCAAGTTTCCCCATTCTGGGAGGCACATACTTCGTTGCAAAATCCTTCACATTACCTAAGTGCAGTTCTTCCGGCATCAATGAAAAATCGGAAACAAGAAATTCATCCCACCTGTATTCTTTACCCGTATATGCGGATTCGCGTCCCATAGCCCCGGTCAGGGACGAAGTAACGAGCGTTTCCGCTTCCAGCGTCAGTGACTTGCCGGAACGTATATGGTTAATCAAATCCATGTGCTCCAGCACGTAAGGATCCCGTTGTTTATAGTTTGCTTTTTCGGCTTCATAATCATATTTCCAGACAAGATTCCCGTCGTTATCAACGATAGACATATCTTTGCTTGTCCAAATACCTTTTGTTCCGATAATCGTCTCGCTTACGTCGTTGTCACAACCTTCAATCTGGCGTGCCTGCGCATTTACCCTTACACCGCCTTCGTAAACAATATCAAGGCAGAAATTATCGAAGATATCCCCCGTACGGCGTTGCAGTTGCGAACCCATGCCTGTTACCGAAACCGGTTTAAGGTGTGAGAACCATGAAAATACGTCAATATTGTGAACGAGCTGGTCAATCACATGGTCGCCGCAAAGCCAGTTCCAGCTGAAAAAGTCGCGTAGCATATATTCCATGTCCGTCCATTCGGGACGACGTTTGCGATAGGTCATAGCGCCCTGGTTCCATTTAACTACGCCACTGACGATTTTCCCGATCATTCCTTCACGCACCCTTCTGTACGATTCGACATAAGCGCGCTGGTGATGCCGCTGTGCGCCTGTCTGCAAACAAAGTCCTTTCGCCTGCGCCTGTTTAACGGCGACGCTGAACGTACGGCAACTAACCGGATCTATTCCCGCCGCTTTTTCACAAAAGACGTGTTTCCCCTGTTCTATGGCATACCGTGCCTGGATCGCATGGAAGATGGACGGCGTGGCAATAATGACCATATCGACGCCGGGGTCTTCACAAACTTTCTTATACGCTTCGAAACCGTAATGTATCTTATCATCGGACACATTGATGTTTCTTTTTTCCCGGAGATATTTACGGAGCGTTTCCAGCCGGTCTTCAAATATGTCGGCCATTGCGACGATCGTGACGCCATCGGCTGCGTCCAGGAAATTACCGACCGCTCCCGACCCGCGGCTTCCGCAACCGATGATGCCGGCGCGAATTTCTTTGCCTTCGATCGCTTTATCGCCCGTTTCCGGGATATAGACCGGGATATCGGACTGAAGCGGCTGGTATTTACTTTCATTACCGTTGCTGCACGATGATACGATAGCGCCGGTTCCTGCCACTCCACCCATTGCTCCGGCGGCGCCGAGCAATGTAGAACGGGTGACAAACTCTCTTCTTGAAATTTTTTCTTTTGACATAGTATCGTATTTTTATTTTTTCTCAAATGCAGCATCGAAAGCGACGTTCGACGGTTTAAAATCTATCTGCTTAACGAACCGCAGGGATTCGGCGGCACCGTGCTCCCTGTCCATGCCGTTATCTTCCCATTCCACGGAGAGCGGCCCCTGGTAGTCGATTGCGTTCAGGACGCGGATGATGGATTCAAAATTGATTTTGCCGCGTCCCATACTGCGGAAATCCCAGAAGCGGTCACGGTGTCCGAAGGGAAGGTGTCCGCCGAACACGCCGGCACGCGTCGGTACGTCCGACCACCACACGTCTTTCATGTGGACATGGAAAATCCTGTCGGCAAATGTTTCGATAAAGGCGACGTAGTCTACGCCCTGGTATCCCATGTGGCTTGGGTCATAATTGAACCCGAAAGCCGGGTGGTAATCAAGCGCTTCCAGAAGCGTCTGTGCGGAGGAGATGTCGAACGCTATTTCCGTAGGATGGACTTCCAGTGCGAATCTCACGCCGTTTTCCAGGTAAGAATCAAGAATCGGCCGGAAGCGTTCCGCCACTTCTTTGAAACCTGCGTCTATTTCGTCCGCCGGGACAGGGGGAAACGAATACAGTAAATGCCAGATAGGGCTTCCGGTGAATCCTACTACGGTTTTCACGCCTAACAGGTGTGCCGCTTCCCCGACCTTTATCATTTCTTCCGCCGCCCGACGACGAACGCCTTCGGGATCGCCGTCTCCCCATATTCGCGCCGGAAGAATCGCTTTGTGACGCCGGTCAATCCTGTCGCATACGCACTGCCCTACCGTATGATTGGAAATGGCATACAGTTCCAGACCGTATTTCCCGAGCGTGGTTTTAATGTCATCGCAGTAACGCTGACTTAGTTTTTCAATATCCAGATGATTCTCTGTACATGCGAGTTCAAGACCGTCATATCCGAACTCTTTCGCTTTCAAACAAATTGTTTCCAAAGGCATATCGCCCCACTGTGCCGTGTATAAAATAACTTTTCGAGCCATGGTATAATTTTTTTTAGAATTAATTCCGCAAAAGTAGCGAATATATCGGAATTACAATCCTTTTTATCCAACATTTTTTTTACTTTTTCGTAATGTGCTGTTATAAAACGGTATTCATCTTCATGAAGCGTTTGACATGGACAGTCCCGGGCGACCGTATTGCGCACGGTGCATATTTCCGCCAAACAACCCTCGGACGGCATTGAAAACGGGTAACAGACGGCTTTCCATTGCATAGCCGAACCTCGAAGCGCAAAATTTCTTCCTCAAAGCCTGGAGCTTCACAGGCAGGGATACATGCCAATCATCCGTATGCAAAAAGATGATTTTATTCTTCTATTTGGCTCATTATCCAATTAATCCATCCGGTTATTGTGGATGCGCGTCTGAAATAAGTAGAATCGGAATTAATCCTGTATAAATTTGATCTTTTCATAATTTCTGCAATTTCATTTTTACCGGGCATTTCTCCGTTTCTAAAATAGTTTTTTAATGTTTCTTTAAAAGCAGTATGAGATAAAATTATCTTTATAAATTCAATTTGCCGATCATAAAAGGGAAGAGTAAATATGCGCTTCCCTTTTTCCGTTAGAAAACAAATTGCTTGTCCCTCTTTCTGTTTGGAATCAATAAGCCCCAGATATTTTCCTGCGCTTGAATAATAATTTGCTTGTCTGTAATCGAAATCGTAATTTTGCGTTATTTCTTCTTTGGACATAAATCCCTTCTGCATCAAAAGTTCGCACAAGTTAATAACTCTCTCAAAACTGTCTGCTTGCGGAAAAGGTATTTCGGGTTCGTTTTGGATTTTTACTGTTTCAATGATTTGCTGTATTATTTCTATATTAACAGGTTCTTGAATGACATATTTTTTCTGATTAACCAAACGCAATGAATTGTAATGATTGATGTCGTCAAAAGCATACTCGCGTAAATGGAATACGCCATTTGTATAGGTAAGAAAAATGGGCCGGACTTTTTTTGATATTTTGTTTGTCCAAAGTTTATAGGGGAAATAGAGTTGTCTTATAATAAAATCGTCAGCGATATAATTTTTGGCTTCTATCAGGTTTAACGAAAAATCGCCCTCAAATCCTCCGTCAATTTCGATCTGTGCATTCTCTACAGAGATTTCAGACAGTCCTTGAGCCGAATTGATATTGAAACCAAAAACGGAAGAACTCATTCGTCCGCTTACGGTCGGGAAAAGATTTTCTTCGTTGGTAAAGTCTTGAAGAATTTTGGAAACAAATGCACAGTTAATGGCGGTTGCTTCACTTGTAATATTTCGATAATCCAAACTCTCTAAAAAGGAAGGAAATTCAATTTTTGCAATTTCGACCGGATTTGTATCGAAATCACAGAAAGTTTCAAAAGGTCCGATTAAATATTTTCCTCTTGTACATGGCAAAATAGATAAATTATTTTTAACAAACAACTTGGGTAATTGAGAACGATGATCAAATTTTGTCATCAACCTTGCTTCTCGAAATTTATTGATTTCAATAGCAGATATTAAAAAAAAGCCTTCCGATAAAACTCGTTCAACAATATCATACTCATTGAATATTCTCTCCCAAAACAGGTCATTTTTTTGTTTACTCATAATTTCGGATTAACAGTTCATTGACTTCACCACGATTAGCGCCATCGGAGTTAATAGCGCGATTGGCTTTAACCGTATTGATATTATATTGTTTGTATTGATCTTTAATAAAATTAGCAGATGAATTGGATAACAAAAATTTTATTCCTTTGGCATTTAATTTATCACAAGCTTCTCTTAAACGTACCTGATCGAACATGTTCCATCCGCCTTGAACATATCCTGTAAAATTTGAGCTAATGGAAACCGGATGATAAGGCGGATCTAAATATACGAAAGAATCTTGTCCCACCTTATCCAAAACTGTTTCATAATCTTCATTAAGCAATTCAATATCATTTGATCTCAAATACTTACCGACAGCTTTTAATACCGGTTCGTTGATAATATTCGGATTTTTATAATTTCCGAATGGCGAGTTAAATTCACCGGCATTGTTCACTCGATATAAGCCATTGAAACAGGTTTTATTCAGATAAATAATTCTGGATGCACGATCAATATCCGACAGGTTTTTGTAATCCGGAGTTCTGTCAAGATTACGAATCGCATAAAAATATGCTGAATTATTTTCATGTTTTTTCAAATCTGCTATTAAAGCACCGGGGTTGTTTTTTATTACCCTGTACACGTTAATAAGTTCGGCATTCAAGTCATTGATTATCGCTTTTTTCGGTTGCAGATGAAATAAGACGGCGCCACCGCCAACAAACGGTTCGACATATTGACAAGTTTTGATGTTTTGGGGAAAATATGCAACAATAGACGGCATAATCTGTCTTTTGCCACCTACCCACTTCAGGAACGGGGATACGAACTTGTTACTTTTTACCATCTTTATCTTTAAATAATCCGTGCAAAGTTAATCATTTTTTTGAATATATATTGCATATTCTTTTTCTATTCATATACTGTCGTCCGGGCCGGATAAATTTTCATATCCCGAATCCAAACAGATTAATTACGTCGTAAATGCTGCTTATGATTCCGGTCAAAAGTATTCCGAGCAGACAGATCACCAGGCTTGCGCGGGTATATATGTCGCTTTTAAAAAATGCGACGGGGGTATCATTGGGATTGATATACATGGCTTTCACAATCAGCAGGTAATAATAGAGCGATATGACCGTGTTTACTAACGCTATAAAAACAAGGATTTTAAATCCGGCTTCAAACGCGGACATAAAGATGAAGAATTTGCTGAAAAAACCGGCAAAGGGTGGTATCCCGGCTAATGAGAACAGGGCTACGGTCATGATTAGCGTCAGTTTCGGGTTTGTCCGGTACAGCCCGTTATAATCATGGATGGAAACCTTTCCATCCGTTTGTTGTTCGATAACCGAAATAACGCCGAAAGCGGCCATATTAGCTACCAGATAAACAAGTATATAAAACACCAGCGAAGTCATGCCCGTGGCATTTGCCCCGATAACGCCCAACATGATGTATCCGGCCTGCGAGATGCTGCTGAACGCGAAGAAGCGTTTTATATTTTTCTGGCGTATGGCGAACAGGTTGGCGATCGTGATGGTTGCGACGGTCACAATATAGAGCAGTTCCTGTCCGACGGCGATCATGGGCGCGAATACTTTTATGAAGATAACAAGCAGAGTAAACGCAGCGGCGCCCTTCGATACGACCGACAGGTAAGCCGTCACGCTGGTGGGTGCACCTTCATACACGTCGGCCGTCCACAGGTGAAACGGAACGAGCGATATCTTGAACCCAAGCCCGGAGAAGAACAGGACGAACGCCATAATCTGCAGCGGGGAACCGGTCAGGCCGGCCGTCACGTCTGCAAAATAAAGCGTCCCCGCCGTTCCGTATATGAACGATATACCAAACATCATTAGTCCGGAAGAGAACATCGACGTCAATATATATTTAGCTCCTGCTTCGGCCGAATGATGTTTGTACTTGTCGAACGCGACGAGGCAAGCCATCGGTATGGAGGCAAGTTCCATTCCGATAACAAACAGAAGGAAATTACCGGCGCTTATCATAAAAAACATTCCCGACAAAGTAGATAACGTCAGTACATAAAACTCGCCGCGCTTGTGCTTGGTATCTTCCCGCCTAAGCCACGTATCGGACTGCATGATAACGATCAACGTCCCGATCGAAAGTATGCTCTTAACGATATTCATCACCGGCAGGCCGACATACATCCCTCCGAAAGCTTCGATCGGGGTTTCCGGCGGGATAATGTTTATAATAACATGAACAAGTAACAAGATGCACGTTACGGGCTGGAAATATTTATGCAAAATTTTCCCGGCATATAAATCATATAAAAACAGGATAATCGTCACGGCAATCAATGACAGTTCCGGACGCATACATAAAAACTGACTGTAATCCATAATCTTTTAATTTAACGTGATAACAGCTCCTACGCTGTTGCTTATCATATTGCTTATCCCCCAGGGCGCCAACCCTAATCCGGCAATGGCAACGATGAGGAATATCACGGCAAAACGCTCATCCCACGTTGCATCGGTAAGCTGTACGGTTGCGCCGTGTCCTGCGGTCTCACCGTACAATATTTTCCCTATCAGGCGCAAAATATAGACCGCCGTAATAACGATCGAAGCCGTTGCAATGATGGTCAACGTGCGATGAAAGGGGTCATTCACCTCAAAAGAGCCGACAAATATGGTCATTTCGGCCACAAAGCCACTCAATCCGGGCAAGCCGAGATTGGCGAGGCCCGCCATTACGTAACAAACCGAAAGAAACGGCATTGTTTTCATCAGGCCGCTCATCTCGCGAATATCGCGCGTATGCGTACGTCCGTAAATCATGCCGATAAGGGCGAAGAAAAGGGCGGTCATCAACCCGTGTGAAAGCATTTGCAGGACAGCGCCGGTGCTTGCGGTCCGCGTCATCATCAGAATAGCAAAGAGTACCAGGCTGCAATGCGAAACGGAGGAATAGGCGTTGATATATTTCAAATCCTTCTGGACGCAGGCGGAAAAGGCTCCGTAAATCACTCCGGTTGCCGTCAGCAAAAGGAAGAGCCACGCCTGTTCGGCAGCCGCTTCGGGCATCAGGCAGATGGCGATGCGGAAACAGCCGTAGCCGCCGAGTTTCATCAGTACGCCGGCATGCAGCATGGAGACAGCGGTCGGCGCGGATGCATGTCCGTCGGGACTCCAGGTGTGAAAGGGGAATAATGCGCCCAGGACGCCGAAGCCGATAAACGTCAACGGGAAGAATACCCGTTGCATCTCCGGCGGTATACCCAGCTTCGCAATCTCTGTGAAATTCATCGTCACGGCGCCCGAACCGAAATAAATGCCGAGTATTCCCATTAATATAAACGCCGAACCGCCCATTAACATCAGCGTCAACTTCATGGCCGAATACTCTTTCCGTCCGCTGCCCCATACGCCGATAAGCAAGTACATGGGGATCAGGGCGACTTCGTAAAACAGGAACATGGTGAATAAGTCGAGCGAGATAAAAAAGCCGAACACGCCTGTGCTCAAAAGGCAGTACCACAGGAAAAATTCTTTTGTCTGCTCCTTCATCCTCCAGGAAGCAAACACTCCGGTGAAGACAATGATGGCCGAGAGCAGCAGCATGAGCGCCGATATACCGTCTATCCCGACGGCGTAATGGATATTCAACGGCTCATACCATACGCGGCTATCGGCAAACAGCATGTCGGAAGTATCGCCCCCGGCACGCGCTCCCCGGTATAAAAAGACCAGCGACACGGCGAGCGCCAGCAAGGCCGAAGCCCCGGCGGCCATCACAATCCGTATCTGCGCAATGCTGCGTGAAACCCACAGTCCCAGCATCATCAGCACAGGAATCAGAACGAATAAGGATAAGAAATTCATTTCTCGTTTTATTTTATGTTTTTAAATCAATAACAATATAATAATAAGCGCCAAAGCGCCACTCAGGAAAACGACCGAATATTGCTGCACCGCGCCGCTCTGCAAGCCTTTGATCCTGTTGCCTGCCGCGTGTGTAATCCGGGCAAGCAGATTCATAAAGCCATCGACGACGTGGCGGTCAAACCAGGCGGCGGGCGTAGAAATACAGTTGAAAATAATCCTGTGCGTCACGAACTGATAAACTTCATCCACATAAAAGCGGCCGTATGCAGCGCGATACAGACCTTTCAGGCGGGCGGCCAGCCTGTCGGCCGGCGTCTGTTTTTCGCCTTTATACAGGACGATTGCAACTGCGATGGCCGCTACGGCCACGCATACGCTCGCGACGGCTACCTTCATGTCCGGATGTATGTGATACATTTCCCCGTTACCGCTCACAAAGGCGCCGAAGGGGATAAATCCTGCGACACAGGTGACGGCGGCCAGGAAAATCAGGGGAACAGTCATGCTTGCCGGCGCTTCACGGGGGAAAGCGCCGCGACTTGCGGCATGAGGCGTGGCGGCGTCAGACGCAGCGTTCGGCGTCATCGCCTGCGGAACGGCGCCGAACGTCCGGGCGGGCTTCAGGAAGACATTATAATAAAGGCGGAACATGTAAAATGCCGTTAATCCTGCGGTGAAAAGCATAACCGTTCCCATCACAGGACTGAAACCGAAACAGGCGGCGAGTATTTCATCCTTTGAAAAGAATCCGCTGAAAGGTGGTATGCCTGCAATCGCCAGGCACGCGATCAGGAACGTTATATGTGTAACCGGCATAAATCGCCACAGCCCGCCCATATCTTTCATTTCATTTGAATGTACCGCATGTATGATCGCTCCCGCACAAAGGAACAGCAGGGCTTTGAACATCGCGTGCGTAAAAAGATGAAACATGGACGCCACATAGCCCAATCCGCCGGCATGAGGATCGCCGGAGGTGCATACACCCAATGCGACGATCATAAACCCAATTTGCGAAATGGTAGAAAAAGCCAGCACCCGTTTTATGTCGGTCTGCACGCACGCAACGACGGCGGCAAACAAAGATGTAAACGCCCCGGCGTATCCCGCCCAGTGAAGGACTTCCGGCGCAAACCCGATAAACAGCGGGAACATCCTCGCAACCAGGTACACGCCGGCTACCACCATCGTCGCCGCATGTATCAGTGCGCTCACGGGCGTAGGGCCTTCCATCGCATCGGGAAGCCATATATGCAGCGGGAACAGGGCGCTCTTGCCGGCTCCGCCCACGAACATCAATCCCAAAGCCAGGGGAATCATACCACCGGCGGCGGCTAACACATGCAGCGGCGGCGTAAACGAAAACGTTCCGGTATAGTATCCGTAGATGAGAATGCCGGCAAGGAAACCAAGGTCGGCAAAACGGGTAACGACGAACGCCTTTTTCGATGCGGCTACGGCCGCAGGTTTCGTATAATAGAAGCCGATCAGGAGATAACTTGAAACTCCTACAAGCTCCCAGAACAGATACATCTGGAAGATATTGGTTGCGACCACCAGTCCTATCATCGACGCGGTAAATAACGAAAGAAAAGCGTAATAGCGCTGAAATCCTTTTTCGCCTTTCATATAACCCAGCGAATAGAGGTGCACCATGAACGAAACCGTCGAGATAACGACCAGCATCATAACGGAAATGGGGTCTAACAATACGCCCATTCCGACATGCAGCGTTTCGTTGAGCGGCAACCAGGTCATGTCGAACGGCATCAATGCCGGGAACTTGCCGTCTGCGCCACGTCCCGCGCCGAAATAATCGAATGTGGTCACATACGACAGTACCGCCACGACTGCCGGAACAGACGTTCCCACGATGCCGGCGACCCGGGGACGGAGGCTTTTCCCTCCAAGTCCGAGCAGCAGGAAGGACAGGAACGGCAGGACTAATATTAATATTGTATATTCCATGATCCTAATGTTTCAGTTCATTCATGTTCTTCACCTGAATATCCCGTATATTCCGGTAAATATTAATAATGATGGCAATCGCCACAGCCGTCTCGGCCGCCGATATTCCGATCGCAAACAAAGCGAAGAAGAATCCTTCCAGTTGTCCGGGGAAAAGGAAACGGTTGAAGACGGCGAAATTTATATCCACCGAGTTGAGTATAAGCTCGACGGAAATCAGCATTGCCAACAGGTTGCGGCGCGTAAAAAACCCGTAAATCCCGACAAACATCAGGATGGTAGAAACGATCAGGTAATATTCCATGTGTATCATATTCGTAATATTTTATCTTTTCCTTGCAATTAAAATTCCTCCGACAATACATGCCAGCAGTAAAACGCTTATTACTTCAAAAGGAAGTATGTATTGATATTTCCCCGACCCCATCAGGGCATTGCCGATCGTTCGCACGGGCAATTCGCCGTGTTCAAAATGGGAAGGGACAAATTCGTTCTTCAATGTGATAAGAAGGCATATTGCCAGCCCGGCAAGCGCGGTTATCAGTCCGGCAAACTTTTTTGAACTTTTAAGTTTTTCGGTTCTGTCGTTCCGGCTCGACGTCAGCAAAATTGAAAACACATAAAGCACGGTGATTCCTCCGGCATAAATGAGCAACTGCACCGCTCCCAGAAACGAATAATTCATCTGGAAATAAATCCCGGCCGTCCCGAAGAGGACGAACAACAAGTAAGTCGCCGAACGGAGTATGCGTCCGGTCGTAACGGCGAGTATGGCGCTGACAATCATAAAAACCGCCAGTATCAGAAAGACAATCAAATCTAATGTAACATTCATAATTCTTTATTTTTTTGATAAAACAAAATCAAATCGGAGGCTGCTCGGAGCGTCTTGTAGAATACTCCGCGTGTCTCGTAGAACGCTCAGGGCACCCCGTAGAACGCTCGGAGCGTCTCGTTGAACTCGCCGGACGTCCGACGAATATTCATTCACTGTCCGTTTCATTTAAAATCTTTACTAATTTATCCCTGTTAAAAACCGCATGTTCGAACTTCGTGTCGAACGCTATCGCGTCGGCAGGACATACGTCCACGCATAACCGGCAAAACATGCACGAACCCAAATCGTAGCGGTAGCGGCGCAAGACCTTTTTCTTCCGTCCCGTCCCGGCGTCCGTGATCATCTCCGTCTCGAGGCGAAGCGTATCATTCGGGCAGGTCATCTCGCACAGGCCACAGGCGGTGCACTTGTTTCGCCCGTTTTCGTCGAGGGGCATATAAAGCGTTCCCCTGAAACGGCCGGGCATCACGAGCGTATCCCTGTTGGCGGGATATTCTTCCGTCACTTTCCGGGTAAAAAACTCCGTCAGCGTAACTTTCAATCCGGCAAGCAACGTCGCAAGGCCATGAATGATCCTGCGCAGATAAGACTGATTCGTATTGTTTGTGTCCATTTTGTTATCCTTTACCGTCATTTCAAAAATACCATCCAAAGACGACACATACGGTCATCAGCAATAAGTTCACCAAGCCTACCGGCACCAGTACTTTCCATTCCAGGTACAGAATCTGGTCAATGCGCAAACGCGGGAACGTCCATTTAATCCACATAAGCAGCCACACAACAAAAAACGCTTTCGCAAAGAACCAGACAAATCCCGGAATGTAGTCCATCACCCCGTTAAACCCGTCCCAACCCGGGATGTGCAGCGGCATCCAGCCCCCGAAGAAAATCGTCGCGGCAATGGAAGCTACAATAAACAGGTTCATAAATTCCGCCAGGTAAAAGAATCCGAAATGCATTCCCGAATATTCGGTATGATACCCGGCCGTCAGCTCCGATTCCGCTTCGGGAAGGTCAAACGGGCCGCGGTTGACTTCGGCATTCCCGGCAATCAGGTAAATAACAAACGCTATCAGCGCAGGTACGTGGCCTTTGAAAATAAACCAGCCACCGGCCTGGCGCTCCACAATCTGGCTGAGCTGCATCGTATCGGTCAGCACGATAATCGTAAGTATCGAAATGCCTACGGAAAGCTCATAACTTATCATCTGTGCGCCGCTCCGCATGGCCCCGATGAGCGAATACTTGTTATTACTGCTCCAGCCTGCAAGCAATATGCCCACGACACCAATGGACGAAGCCGCCATAAAGAAAAATATGCCGACATTGAAATCGAGCACTTCCGCCCCCTTGTTGAAAGGGATACATGCAAAAGCCAGGACGGAACCTAATATAACAATGTAGGGAGCCAAGTTATACAGGAACTTATCCGAGTGACGGATAACGATGATTTCTTTTATCAGCATCTTGATCACATCGGCGAACAGTTGGAAAACGCCCCACGGGCCTACCCTGTTCGGCCCCAGGCGGCACTGGAATGCCGCGCAAACCTTGCGTTCCATAAATATCATAATCATGGCTATCACGGCATACATAAGCATAATGCATACGCCTATAAGTACACACTCCACAAAAACGGCAAGCGCCGGCGGCATTACCTGCGTGAGCATTTCGTTTATCCAATTCGTAACTATACTGAAATCAAACATTTTCATTCTCCTTTCCTTAAAAATTACCTGTCTATGTCGGGGACAATATAATCCAGTGTCCCGCCGATGGCAATCAGGTCGGCGATCTTACTCCCGCGCGTAATCGTGTCGATGCACGAGACGAGCGGAAGTCCCGTACTGCGGAATTTCATGCGGTACGGATACTTATCCCCCCGGCTCTCAATGTAAACGCCGAACTCTCCGCGGCTTGCCTCCACGGCTGCATAATAACTCCCTTCGGGAAGTTTGATGACGGGTTTCATTTTCACCCGGTAATCGCCTTCGGGTATACCATCTATCAACTGTTCGATAATATGCATGCTCTCCGCGATCTCGTCCATACGCACCATGTAGCGCGAAAAACAATCCCCTTCCCGATATACAATCTCCCTGAAATCAACCTCGCCGTATGCCCCGTAAGGATGACGTTTGCGCACGTCGCAAGCCCACCCCGACGCACGCCCCGTACCGCCGGTCGCCCCGAAAGAAATCGCGTCTTCGCGGCTCAGCACGCCGACTCCCTTCATCCGCTGCCGGGCGATGATATTCCCCGTAAAAACTTCGTGATATTCCTTCAACTGCGAACGCAGGTATTTTATAAATTCCTTTACGCGCTTCACAAAGTCGGGATGTATATCGTCCTGTACGCCTCCCGGCGTGTTATAATTCAGGATAAGGCGGCTTCCCGTAGTCGCTTCGAATATATCAAGTATCTTTTCCCTGTCGCGGAAACCGAAGAAAAACGCAGTCAGCGCTCCCAGATCCATGCAAAGCGTGGAGAAAAACAGCAGGTGTGAATCAATGCGCTGAAGCTCGTCCATAATCGTACGGATATACTGTACACGTCCGGGTATCTCCACACCCAGCGCCTTCTCGATGCACATGCACAGCGCATGGCGGCTCTGCATCGCGGAGAGGTAATCGAGGCGGTCGGTCAATGCCGGCGCCTGCCGGTACGTAAGGCTTTCGCACATTTTTTCTATCCCGCGGTGAATGTAACCGCAATGTACGTCAAGCTTCCGGATGATCTCGCCTTCGAGTGATACGCGAAAGCGAAGCACGCCGTGCGTTGCCGGGTGCTGAGGGCCTATGTTTATGACATATTCGTCATCTTCGAATAATAGATGCGTTTTCTCCCGCGTATGCCCGTTCTCGTCTATCTCGAGCGACGAAGTCGTATCTATCGCAACTTCATTGCTCATCCGCAGGGGATTCGTCTCCCTGCTTCCGTCAAAATCCTTACGTAGCGGATGTCCCACCCAGTCTTCGCGGAGATACAACCGGCGCATGTCCGGGTGTCCGGTAAAGCCGATGCCGAAATAATCATACACTTCCCGTTCGTTCAGCTCGGCCGCTTTCCATATATCGCTTACCGTCGGTATTTCGGGACAGTCCGAAGCGGAAGCCGTTGTTTTCAAAACCAGCTGATGCCCGTACCGCGTTGATTCCAGATGGTAAACAACGCCCAAACCTTCATCACCCCAGTCCATTCCGGTAAGGCACCGGAGGAAATCAAAACTCAAATCGCCGTCCCCGCGCAGTTTTTTTGCCAGGAAACGAAGCTGCACCGGCATGACGGTTACCGTAGCGACGTCTCCGCCTTCGACAAATTGTGCTTCGGGGACAAGACTTTTTATTTTATCCTTTATGTCCATTGTTCGTTACTGTTTTTTTAAGGTTGAAACATCCGGCGACGCCTCCTGTTCCTCTTTCATCAGGCGTTCATAGTCGCTTTTCTTCACCTGCCGGTTTACGCCGCCGAAGAACTTTTCCACCTTAACCTTTCGCTGCAACTGCATGATTCCGTACAGCATCGCTTCGGGACGCGGCGGACAGCCCGGCACAAACACATCGACGGGCAGAATCCTGTCAACGCCGTTCACTACATGATAGGATTTCTTGAAAGGTCCGCCCGAAACGGCACATGCGCCTATCGCTATTACATACTTTGGGTCGGCCATCTGGTCATACAGGCGTTTCAGTACCGGCGCCATTTTATCCGTGACGGTTCCCGCTACCATGATAAAATCCGCCTGCCGCGGACTGGCGCGCGTCACCTCAAACCCGAAACGGGCAAAATCATAACGGGCGGCGCCAACGGCCATATATTCTATGCCGCAGCAGCTGGTGGCAAAGGTTAGCGGCCAGAGGGAATTGCTGCGTCCCCAGTTGATGACGTCGTCGAGGAGGCCTAACAAAACGTTTGTTCCGCCGGCGTTCAGCTCCCGGACCATGTTTTCAAGGTATTCGTTGTCATTGAAATCCTCGTACTTCATCGACTTTATCTCAGGCTTTTTCATTTCCATTCCAGCGCTCCTTTCTTCCAGGCATAAGCAAGCCCGAGGATTAAAATAAATAAGAAGAAGAGGACGTTGACAAGTCCCGTTACGCCTAAGTCCTGGACAACGGCAGCCCAGGGAAAGAGAAATACCGTCTCTACATCGAACATGAGAAAGAGGATGGCAAAGAGGTAATATCCGACCTTGAATTGCATCCATGACCTTCCGCGCGTGGGAATGCCACATTCGTAAGCTTCGCCTTTCTGCGGATTATAGGTGCGGGGAGAGATCGCTTTGGCAATGCTTAATGCCGCTGCAACCAACGTAATTGCCGTCAATATCACGACAATCAATAATGTGAAATACATAATTTTGATGATTAATGATTTGTAATTTAATATGCCACGTGAAGCAATAAGCCGGAAATTAACACGCGGAGGGCAGACATGCCTCCACACCCCTGTAACCGTTGCGAAACAACATGGCCGGGCACACACCGGGGAACAGTTCCACCCTAAATGACAATCTTTTCCAGTGTGTAAATATAATAATCCGTAGAATGAATATTATCACCTTTTGTATCCGAATTTCCCAGGTGAAGTTTGCATGAATGAAATACATGCCTGTGGCTGTCATGATTAAACAGGAAATGAGTATGCAACCTGAATTTAAACCGTTCCGAGTCTTCTTTTACGATCAACATATCATTAAAAGGAAACACAGGACTGTCTTTCACAAAATCCCCTTTTCCATCGCGGTCGCCGGTATCATCTATACACGTTATGAATAATCCGCCGGAAGATATTTCCCTCCCGTCCGAACCATAAACTTCCGTGCACACCGTAAGCAAAAAGGCTGCTATCAAAAAATATTTCAATCCCGATACCATTTCTATTTTTTTGGCAAATGTAAGGTTTATTTCCTCTCGACGTGCAAATATATTCACTTTTTACATAGTTTAACCCGTTATTTACCGGATCCGGGTATCATTTTGCCGTAAAACATTTTGAATTTTACGGAATTAATATTTTATTTGTAGCTCAAAATGTACACTCACATAATAACTCATAACATTCATGAAAAAAATTGGATTATCTTCATTATTGACTTTCATTTGCGTGTTTGCGGGCATTCCCGTTTTATCGCAGGCACAGCAGAATCAGCCGCTACGTTTGGGCGTGGCCGGCTTATCGCATGGACATTTGGGGGAAGTAATACGCAGAGTTGACCGTGGAGACTTCGTCATCGTCGGGGTGGCGGAAAAAGACGAACGGCTGAGGAACGCAAACAGACTGCGCGAGAAAGTAGATGCTTCGCTTTTCTATGCCGACTTGGAAGAAATGCTTGACAAGGCGAAACCGGAAGCTGTCATTGTTTACGAATCAATATACGGCCATTTACAGGTGGTTGAAGCCTGTGCGCCCAGAGGTATTCACGTCATGGTCGAAAAACCGTTGGCGGTCAACATGCAACATGCCGATCGGATGGCGGAACTGGCAAAAAAACATGGGATACATCTGCTGACAAATTATGAAACAACATGGTATGATACGAACCATGAAGCCTACCGGCTGATTAACGAAGGAGCGATTGGCGACATAACGCGAATCAATATCTACGACGGACACCAGGGGCCTTTCGAAATAGGCTGCGGCAAAGAGTTTACGGACTGGCTGACCGACCCTGTCCTCAATGGAGGCGGAGCTGTAATTGACTTTGGATGTTATGGCGCAAATCTTGCGGTATGGCTGCTTAAAGGCGAAAAGCCCCTGCGGGTATACGGCGCATTGAAACGGCAAAAGCCGGACAAATATCCCGAAGTTGACGACGATGCCACGATCCTGATAGAATATCCTTCGCGAACGGTGCAGATTATGGCTTCGTGGAACTGGCCGATGAACCGTAAAGACATGCACATATACGGCAGCAAGGGATATATCTACCAAGATACCCCGACCCGGATGAGGGTTTACACAAACCGGAAAGAAACAACCCCGGAACCCCCGGCCTTAAAAGCACCCTATAATGATGCTTTTTACTATTTGAAAGCCGTCGTACGAAACGAAATCCGGGTGGAACCGTATGATTTATCCTCATTGGAGAACAATCTTTGGGTTGTCAGGATATTGGAAACTGCCGTCAAAAGTTCGGAAAGCGGGGAAGCAATTTATTTTGATTGATTATCTTCAACCGGCGCCCATACATAGCCGTTTTCCCCGCCGGGTTTTACCTTACCGATACCCGGATATGCAATATGCATTCCTGCGACCGGGATCCCGTTCCCGGATACATATTCCAGTATCTTTTTGCGTGATGCGACAGCTTGTACCGGGTCTGTGTCGTACGTAACGGCAACACCGGGACAGGGCATCTGAATCTTCATCGCATGCGTCAGGTCTCCCCAAACCAGCAACCGTTCGTTGCCCGAACGAAACATAAAAACCGCATGACCGGGAGTATGCCCGTATGCTGCAAACGCCTTAACTCCCGGAATTAAATCCGCCGAAGCGTCGCCCGGTTCCTGCGCGTCAAACAGATGTAACCTGTCTTTATAGGCGTTTATCACCGCCTTTTGCGCCTCACTGCCGCTATTCATCCAATAATCGTGCTCAACTTTCGAAATGTAAAACCCGGCACGCGGGAAAGCCTTCTTCCCGTCGCGAAGCAACCCGCCGATATGGTCGCCGTGCATGTGGGTAAGCAGAATCACATCGACCTGCTCGGG
Organism: Tannerella sp.; assembly: GCA_031269635.1. Taxonomy (GTDB): domain Bacteria; phylum Bacteroidota; class Bacteroidia; order Bacteroidales; family Tannerellaceae; genus Tannerella. Next base: position 22,964 of record JAISYY010000274.1, read on the forward strand.
CGAAACGTTTAACGCTTTCAGATTATCAAAAAGTCGTCGTCCGAAACCGGCGTCGACAAGAATCGTCCTCTCCGGCGTCTTTACCAAAAAAGCGTTTACCGCATTCGGGAATGTCCCGTCAGGCAGATATTTCTCCAACATTTCCGGCGTTGCTCCGACCAAAATCCCCGTATTTCCGTTTCCCTGAGATTCCGATAATGTATTGATTGATTACAGAATTTTCAAAATTTGCAGGATTGTGGGGACGATTGGGACTGTTATCATTCATTGTTCGTTATTCATTATTCTCTGTTCACTAATGAAAAAATAGCTACCTTTGCGGTGTTTTTATAATATTGACCGAATGAAACATAATACATGTGATTTTGAAATAATGTCGCCCATCGGATCGTATGAATCGCTTATGGCCGCTATACAGGGTGGGGCGGAT
>JAISYY010000305.1 GCA_031269635.1 Tannerella sp.
ACACCCAAATTGAATTGAATTTCAAAGTAAGTGAAAAAGCCAATCAGTATTTTTTTATCCAATGGTATAACGGTTATGGTGAAAGCCTTCTGGACTATAACAAATATACTTCCATGCTGCGAATGGGCATTTGTATAAAGCCACCAATGAGGAATTTCTATTGAAAACGGTATTGATAATGAGTGATTTAATTGGCTTATTGATGGTTTTGCTGATATGCGGTTGCGACGATTTGTTTGAAACGCATCCCTATTCAGGAAAAATTTCCGGTAAAACGGACGTCAATGCTAAAAACACAGCGCGTATCGAAAATTCGTGCACCGCCCCATTCGGAACAATTCGATAACAATGTTGCCGGGATATTTCAACGGTATATCACGCAATTCCCCGGTTTGCAATTCTGCCTGAACACTTACAAACACCGGGTTTCTACCGAAGACAGGTTCAACGATGGCGTGATATACTATGGTTCACCCGACATTCAAAAACGCAAATAGCTGCTGTTTACATTAAAACCCGGAGGATATGACTGTGAAGCGGTACAGATTTAAATACATTATCCTGTTTATAATACAGTTATCGAGTGTTACGGCATTTGCCCAAAGCAATTACGAAAAACGAATAGAGAAACGCCTGTCGTTTTGGGAAAAACTCATTCCCACCCATCACCAAATTCAGTATGCGGGAGGACTGGGGTTGGTGTCGGGTGGTGCCGGCTGGGAATATGGCAACAAAAATCAATGGGAAACAGACCTGTCTATTGGCTTTTTGCCTCGATATTCAACAGAATAATCGAAATGGACTTTCACCTTGAAACAGATTTACACTTGTAGAACTGTTTCAGTAAATGGGCAAAATCTTTGATATTGATGTAAAGGAGTTTGCCGTCTATTTCATGAATATCAAAAATAGGACAGATAGCCACCGGACAAAATTCATGGATTTGTTGAAAGATGCCGTACTGGGAAGAATGGAAGATGCCGACCGGAAACCGTCAAGAAAATAAACGGCAAAAAAGCGTTTTTCAAATTTACGGCAATAAATTTGTTTTATTGCCGTAAATTTGACTATCTTTGCACCGTTGAATAATATGATAAAAATATGATGACTCATTCAGACACAGGTAAAATGAAAGAACGGTTGAGCGGCAAGGTCATAACACTGAACGATCTGGATGCATTCTACAGGGAAACCGAACCTTCCATACCGAAGACTACGGTTAACTGGCGGATTCATAATCTTGTCCGGTCGGGAATTCTGCAACGGACGGGCAAAGGACTGTACCGGTTCGGTGAAATGCAGGTTTTCACACCGGATACGGATAGCAGGATGAAGCGTATCGGGCGATTCCTGAAAAAGCGCTTCCCTTTTACCCGTTACTGCCTTTGGGATTTGTCATATATCAACAGTTTCAGCCAACACTTGATAAACTTCAACGTGCTGTTTGTTGATGTAGAGCGCGATGCAGTCGATGCGGTTTACCATGCCTTGAAGGAAACACTGCCGAAAGTAATGTCAATCAACCATTTGTACGACAGCCTGCCGGAGTTTGACGGCGCTGTTTTTGTGCGCCCGCTCGTTACCGAATCCCCGATTCGCGAAGTGGAGAATATTCCGATGGCCACACTCGAAAAAATGCTTGTAGACCTGTCAACTGACAGGGAATTTATTTCTTTTCAGGGTAACGAAATATACACGATTTTCGGAACGGCGTTTGAAAAATATACCGTCAACCAAAACACCCTGTTGCGCTATGCTTCCCGCAAGCATAAAAAAGAGGAAACAGAAAAAATAATCACTACTATAAACCGGCAATAACTGCTCCATATTGCCGCAAATTTGATTTTATGATTAAAGAAGAAAGTATATCGAAGGAATGGATTGAGCATATCGCAAAATCCCATAAAGCCGACAAAATCCTTGTTGAAAAAGTGATAAGAGCGCATATCCTCCTGGAAGGACTGGCCGTATCGGAGCTGGACTTCCGGTTTAAGGGCGGGACAGCCTTGATGCTGTTGCTCTCCTCCGGCAGGCGACTGTCTATCGACATAGATATTGTCGTTGCGGATAAGGCATTGGATTTAAGCCCCGTCATTGATGAAATAAGCCGTTACAAAGGCTTTTACCGGTATGAAAGACAGGAACGTAAAGCAGGCTCAGCGATTGACAAGGAACACTATAAACTGTTTTTTCAATCCATCATAGAAAAAAAGAATCGTATGTATTACTGGATGTCCTGAAAGAAAAAATACTTTACGAAAATGTAATTGAAATACCTGTAGACAGTTTGTTCATAACGCAATCCGGCGAAACTGCAAAGGTAAAAGTCCCCGATTTTAACAGCCTGCTTGGGGACAAGTTGACGGCATTTGCCCCCAATACCACCGGAATACCCTACAAAAAAGGCGATAAGGAAATGGGAATGGAGATTATCAAGCAGATGTATGATATTGGCAGTTTGTGCGATTATGTGGACAATGTCCGTGCAGTATCTTCCGTTTTCAGCGCCTTTGCCGAAACTGAAATCGGCTACAGGGGTAACAACCATAATGTGCAGGATGTGCTTAATGACATTATAGACAATGCATTGGAAATTTGTTTGCGGGGAAATCACGGGAAAGCCAATTACGATATTCTGTTGAAAGGAATAAATCAGGTGAAGGGTTTTATTTTTTCCGAATCCTTTCATTTGGAAAAAGCCATTACTTATGCAGCCAAGACAGTCTATATCGCTTCACTGATAAAATACGAACAAACAGAGATAAAAAGATTTGATGCAAGCCGCCTGTCCGAAATACAGACATGGCAGATAACAGAGCCGCTTAATACAAAATTGAACAAAATAAA
>JAISYY010000310.1 GCA_031269635.1 Tannerella sp.
TTGCACTATCTTTGCCGTCCGGCAGCAGGCCGGCCTGTCGCTCATCCGGTGCGGATGAGAGGAAAGTCCGGGCAACGCAGGGCACCATGCTTCTTAACGGGAAGCTATCCGCGAGGGTAGAGCAACGTAGCAGAAAATAACCGCCATGCCTCCGGCATGGTAAGGGTGAAAAGGTGAGGTAAGAGCTTACCGCTTCTGCCGGAATGTAGAGGGTCCGTACGTCTGATGGGTTGTAAGGTCATGTATACCGGCGCAAGTAGGGCGGCCCGCCCGATGCCGGGGGGTAGACTGCACGGAATTTGCCGGCGACGGTAAATCAAGATAAATGACAGGCGCATCCGCGTGATAATAACGGGATGTACAGAACCCGGCTTACAGGCTTGCTGCTTTTTATTGAATGTTTATATTCCCCGCAACCGGGGCGTATTTTAATGATATGGCTGATAAAGAGAAGACAGGAAAGAAGAAAAGCGCTGTCGCCCGTATAAGCGATCTGCTCGCGAAGACGATACACTTCATCACGTACGATATATGGCGTATAACGGAAAATGAATTGAGCGGACTTAAACGCGCTTATATTTATCTCGTTAAAACGATTATTCTTGCCGTACGCGGATTCAAGAGGGAAGATCTTCAGACAAGGGCTTCGGCGCTTACGTACAGCACGCTGCTTGCAATCGTGCCGATGCTGGCCGTTATTGTAGGAATAGCCGGCGGATTCGGTATGCGTGAAACGGTGCGCGAAAGCCTGTATTCCTATCTTCCGGGGCATAAAATAGAACTGGGCAAGGCTTTTGATTTTGCGGATAACTACCTGAGTATGGCGCAGGGAAGCGTGTTTATCGGGGTGGGCCTGATACTTCTTTTATATACGGTGATAAGTCTGATATCTTCGATAGAAAGTTCTTTTAATGATATATGGCAGGTGAAGAAAAGCCGCTCGTGGAACAGGAAAATCACCGATTACCTGGCTTTTTTCATTGTGCTTCCGACCATGATAACGGTTTCCAGCGGGTTATCCCTGTTTAGTTCGACACTGCGAAAATCGTTCCTCAACGAATATCTGTTTTTGACGCCTGTGTCGGATTTTTTCCTGAATCTGGCTCCGTATCTTCTTACGATATTGTTTTTTACGGCATTGTATATCCTGGTTCCGAATACCAAAGTCCGTTTCCTGAACGCTTTGGCGGCAGGTTTTATTGTGGGTTGCGCCTTCCAGGTTTTCCAGTTTGTATATATCAGCGGACAAATCTGGGTAAGCAAGTACAATGCCATTTACGGAAGTTTTGCCGCTTTGCCGTTATTGCTTTTGTGGCTGCAGGTTTCGTGGATATTGTGCCTTTTCGGCGCGGAAATAGCTTATGCATCACAGAATGTCAAGAAGTTCAGCTTCGAACGCGACAGTAAAAACATAAGCCGGAGGTACAGGGATTTTCTGCTGATGCTGATCGCTTCGTTCATCATCAAAAGGTTTGAACGGGGAGAACCGCCCTGCGGCGCCGATGAACTGTCCGATGCGAACCGCATCCCGATACGCCTTACGACCGAGATCCTTTATATGTTGGCGGAACTGAACGTCATCACGGAAATCTGTTCGGAAGACGACGAGCGCGTGGTACGCTATCAGCCGGCGCTGGATATAAACAGGATAAGCGTCGGTTTTCTGTTCCGCAGGATCGATGAATACGGTTCGGAGAATTTCAAGATCGACATATCCTGCAAGTTCCGGCGCGAATGGCAGGCGCTGCTTAAAACGCGGGAGGATATGTACGCCCCGAATGATAATATATTGCTGAAAGACATCTGATGGAAAATCGAAAGCTCAAGGGTGATTTAACGTATGGAAAAGTATGGAAGGTGATTTTGGCTTTTGTTTTCCCGCTGCTGGCCGGGAATCTTCTTCAGCAGACGTATCAGGTCGTGGACAGCATTATTGTCGGGCGGTTTCTGGGGAAAGAGGCGCTGGCGGCGGTTTCGGCTTCGTTCTTCATTTATTATTTTATCATTTCGCTGGTTATCGGCGTAGGCAGCGGCATTACGGTTGTCATCTCGCAGTTTTACGGTTCCAGGCAGTACGGTAAGGTGCAGCGTGCTTTTTCTTCATTTTTGATTTTCACGCTTATTTCCGGTATCCTCCTGTCCGTTGTGGGTATTGTTTTTGCAGAATCTTTTTTCCGGCTGACGAAAGTTCCCGGTGACGTCGTTCCCGAAGCGGTGCGTTATTTCCGGGTTTACATGTGCGGAACGCCTTTTTTTGTTACGTTCAACAGTTTTCTTTCCATCATGCGCGGCATGGGCGATTCGAAACGTCCGATGATCCTGGTTCTCGTGACGGCTGTGCTGAACATTATTTTTGACATCTTGTTTATCCTGTATTTCAAATGGGATATGGAAGGCGTTGCGTTTGCAACCGTTCTGGCGCAGGGCGTGGGTGTGTTTCTGTCCGTTTTTTTCGTGCGCAGGAGCCACGCTTTGCTTTCGATGAAGAGGAGGGATATGAAATTCGACCGTTCGCTGTTTTTGTGCGGGTTGAAGATCGGTCTTCCGACGGCTATACAGCAATGCTCCCTGTCGGTCGGCCTGCTTGCTTTGCTTGGCGTCGTGAATGTTTTCGGAACGGATACGCTGACGGCCTACGGGGCGGCCGGTAAGATTGATACGCTGATTACGCAGTTTATACTCGCCCTGTCGAGTGCAATGGCCGCCTTCTGCGGGCAGAATATGGGCGCCGGCCATCTGTCGCGAATCCGCCAGGGGGTGCGTTTTGCAATGCTCATCAACCTGTTGTTCTCGGTTGGGATTTATGTTATTATCTGCCTTTTCGGGCGTGAAATAATGATGGCGTTTTCGTCCGATGAAGTGGTCATTTCCATCGGTTATGACTATTTGCTGATCGTTGGCGCCGTATTCTTCTTCCATGGCGCCCTCAATGTGATGAACGGCGCTATGCGTGGCGCCGGGGATACGCTGTTTGCCATGATCACGGGAATCGTTCTTTTTTGGTTCATACGCATCCCGTTAGCCGGTTTCCTGAGCGGATATATGGGATACAAGGGTATATGGCTTGCCATAACAATCAGTATAACCGCCGGTTTTATTGCTACCTGCATATATTATAAATCCGGAATATGGAAGCGGAAAAAGATTGTATGACAACTTCAATCCGGTTTCGGACTATCGGTAAGCGATGAGCCTGCTGATATATTTCCCGACAATGTCAAATTCCAGGTTGACGACCGACCCTTTCCTTATCCGGCAAAAATTTGTATGTTCGAGCGTATAGGGTATGATGGCCACGTCGAAGCTGTTTTCCTGTGAGTTGCATACGGTGAGGCTCACTCCATTGACGCAGACGGAACCTTTTTCTACCGTCATATACCCTTGCCGCGCCATCGCTTCATCCGCTTCGTAGGCAAACGAAAAATACCGGCTTCCACCGGCGTCCCGCACGTCCGTACACGTTGCCGTCTGATCCACATGCCCCTGCACGATATGTCCGTCAAGGCGCCCGTTCATAAGCATGCTGCGTTCCAGGTTGACCGGATCCCCGACTTCAAGCAGCCCCAAATTGGAACGTTCCAGCGTTTCCCGGATCGCTGTAACCGTATAGGATTCGGCCGTCTTACCCGTTACGGTGAGGCAAACGCCGTTGTGCGCGACGCTTTGATCAATTTTTAGTTCATTCACAAACGAACATCCCAAAGTGAAGTGCACATTCCCCCCCTCGCGCTCTATCGCCTTTAAAACGGCAGTCTCCTCTATAATTCCTGAAAACATAATTGTCGTATGATTAATCTGTTATTATTACACGGCAAAATTACGGATTTCTATTGTAATATGAAAACTAAAGAGATGAAAATACATGCCGCAGTCAACTTTCCGGCCTGTTCCACATTGAGAATGGAGAGGGGCAAACTATTGTACAAAAAAATATGCGTAATTTTTTGTATATAAATATTTGCATATACAAAATGGAAAATGTATTTTTGTCGCCGTAACAATCCTTGGAAAAAAGATATGAATATACACGCTGTTTTTCTTAAAAATAAATGCGACTTAGCCCTCCATTTGGCAGGCTATGGCACGATTCTGAGGGAACGTTTTTTTTTCACAAAAACATATTCAAACAAGTGTCACCAACGCAAAATTCCGTCGCCGGTCAGATTGTATTGTACCGTTACGGGAAGAACCTGTTCTATGCAATCTTCCCTTTTTTGAGTGGGAAACGGATGCGACAGTTTGAATTGCCCCATTTTATGTGTTATTTTTAATTTTACGAAATGGAAAACGAAGAAAAAAATAAAATAGACCGGCTTATCTGGAAGATCGCGTTACATGATGATGAAAACGCTTTCAGGGTTTTGTTTCTTGATTTCTTTTCTTCCCTTTGCGTGTTTGCGCATAAGTATATCGAAGATTGGGAGACATGCGAAGACGTTGTGCAGGATACCTTTTTCAAAATATGGAAGAACCGGAAGAAACTCGAAATAAACACCTCCGGCAGGAATTTCCTGATTACCGGCGTGAGAAACGGCTGTATTGACTATCTGCGCAAAAAAGAACTGGAAACATCGTGGCTGCAAAACGAAATGTTTAATAAAACGGAGTTCGACACGGAAGATCTTTACACGGCTGTGGAACTTGAAAACATGCTAAACAAATCCCTTTCATGCCTGCCCGAAAACATCCGTTCCGTATTTGAACAAAACCGTTTTGAA
>JAISYY010000290.1 GCA_031269635.1 Tannerella sp.
TTTCATCCGCCGTACCGCCGTCCGTTTCGATTAACAGGTCATAACCTGCCTCCCGAACGGCATTTTTCAAAACTTCAGGCGAAACCTCCGCCGGATTATATTCGATAACCGCCACCGCTGCCGCATAATTAACCGCTGCCGATAAAACGCCTCGCTGCCTTCTCAACGCCTTCTCCACATGTCCGGCGCACCCCGCACATCCCATATTCAGAACGGGATAGTTCTTCTTTTCCGTCATACTATTTACTATTTGTGATACATTTTTTTGAATCAGGCAGCCGGATAAATGATCCCTGTCCCTGCATTTATTTCCTGCCTGAATTTAACCGTACAAGTTTTTCCCAGTCTATTTCGCCGTCATCCCTACAAAATTCATTCGCAAATTGCTTTGTGAATTTATTAATCATTTTACGGTATGACTTTCGAAATTCTTCATTTTGTTCGTGTGCTTTATGTCCTAAAGGTTCAATAATTTCTATGTAAAGATCATCATTTCCTGATATGAATGACCAGAACTCTTGTCCGCAATATTTGAAATAATCACCTTTATCCGGATTATTTTCCCGTCCATAGCAACAACCGTTTACTGGGACAACCGTAAGATGTGAATTACCTGTCCGCAAGGTTTTAACGGCAGTCCTGAAGTCAGCTCTCATTTTTGATATTTGACTGCTGTTACCCCAGTTTGGGCCTGACTTGACGGTTAAAATATATCTTGTTTCATCTTTGTCGAACTCAATATCTATATTAGGAATCCCCGATTTCCAACCGTTATAAACTTTTTGATTGATAAAAACAGCTAAACCTTCCAGCCAGTCGCCAAAAACAGTTTCTTCGTTTGATGAAATATGCGCATCTACAATTTCGCGAATAATCTGTTCGGATGTCTGAGTATGTTTGGCTTTGTACAGATACGGGTTTTTCCGTTTTAATACTTGCAGCAATTTTAAACAGTCCAGACTTTTTATACGTTTTTCATGAAACACGCCAATATGAGTTTCAACATATTGTATAACATCTTGCAGATTTAACCGTTCCATATTTATGCTATATTAAATAATATTCAACCGGTGCGAACTGTTCTTTGACGGAATAATAATATTCCTCTACAATTTCAATTCCAATCGCATTTCTTCTCATTTTATTAGCCACTTCGACGGTAGTGCCCGAACCCATAAACGGGTCTAAAACCGTATCGTTTTCCTGCGTGAACAGGCGAATAAACCATTCGGGCAACTCACGGGGAAAAGCGGCGCTGTGATTTTTATTATTACATTCCGTTGATAAATGTATGACATTAGTCGGATAAACCATTTCCCGGCCAATCCAGTTAGAAATATTTTTGCCGAATCCGCTGCCGTTTTTCGCATTATCACGGACTTTATCCGTTTCGCTCAGATTTTTCAACCGGCTTTTAGCCCAGTCGCCAACCGGAACTTTTACGGCATCCTGATACATGTTGAATTTCCTGCTTTTATTGAACTGTAACAGCCTCTCCCACGCATCGCGAAAGCGGTTAGACCATTTGCCGGGAAAACAATTCTTTTTATGCCAGATAAATTCTTCCGTCCAGAGCCAGCCCTGTTTTTTCATTTCAAGGATAAGTTCCATCACATAAGTGCTCCTCTCGCCATCAACAACCTTTTCCTTTATATTCAAAATGAATGTTCCGGTTGGTTTCAGAACGCGCAGGAGTTCCGCCGATACGGGAAGAAACCAATCCACATATTCATCTACATTTATACCGCCATACGTTGATTTTCGCTGGTCGGCATAGGGCGGAGACGTAACGATCAAGTCCACCGAGTCGTCGGGATTTTTTTTCAATTCATCTTTACAGTCGCCCAAATATAAGTCTGTCCTTAATTTCATTTCCAAATACTTTAACCTTTTGCAAAGGTAATATTTATTGGCAAAATATTCTTTTTTTATAACTGCTGGCGATAGCGAAACGGCTTGCACCGGCAGTTTTTTCTATTAATAATTCAAGTTTCCCATCTTTTAAATAAATGAAAATCAGGGAGAAAAAAACGAGAAAAAGAGGTAGTAATTGGATATAAATTACTAATTTTGTGGCAATTACAAACACAAAAACAAGTAACAAAAACCATCACCACTTATGAGCGCAAAAATAAGTATTTTAAGCGAATTGACAAGTATTTTAATGAAAAAAGAAAAGGATTCCTTGCGGGTTATCACTCCACGTGGAAAGCGAAAAAAAGGAATGAGGGTTGAACAAAAAGCATCAGAAGCGTCCATTCCGCAAAGAAAGGAAAGAAGCCGGCTACTTCGGGGAATGTGATGAGGAGTTGGATGATGGAAAATGCAAGGTTACCGTTAAAATACTCAAAAGAGCGATAAGAACCAGCCTGTTGGCAAGTTATATCCTGATGGACAGCCGGTTTGTAACCGATACCATGTTGTATTCAGTCCGGGCCATACGGGGAGGCCTGCTGCATATCGTGGGCATGTGCAAAATGGACAGGCGCAAATTCAAGGTGGGTAATCATGAATATAACTCCGAAAGCATTCGTCGGATTATCTCCTCTAAAGAAGCGGACAGAAACGTGATAATCCTGTTAAACGCTATAAATCAATTAAATATAAAATACAAAAAATCACCCTGTGTCATATAAAATAACATAGACTATCAATTAGATACAAAATAATTC
>JAISYY010000399.1 GCA_031269635.1 Tannerella sp.
CGCAGCGCATTTTACGATACGCCTGACGCCGGACTGACGTTCGCATCGCATTTTACGATGTGACGGATTTAGCACCGAAATACGCAGCGCTTTTTACGATACGCCGGACGCCGGCCGGACGTTCGTATCGCATTTTACGATGTGCCGGATTTAGCACCGAAATATGCAGCGCGTTTTACGATACGCCGGACGCCGGCCGGACGTTCGTATTGCATTTTTCGATGTGCCGGATTTAGCACCGAAATACGCAGCGCATTTTACGATACGCCGGACGCCGGCCGAACGTTCGCACCGCATTTTACGATGTGCCTGATTTAGCACCGAAATACGCAGCGTATTTTACGATACGCCGGACGCCGGCCGGACGTTCGCACCGCATTTTACGATGTGCCTGATTTAGCACCGAAATACGCAACGCGTTTTACGATGTGCCGGACGCCGGTCGGACGTTCGCACGGCTATTTACGATGCGCCGGATTTGGCACGGAAGTACGCAGGGCCTTTTCCAAAGTGTTGGATGCGGCCTGAAAATATGCAGAGCGTTTTATGATGCGTCGGACGCCGTCAAAACGTACGCAGAGCCTTTTCCAAAGTGTTGGATGCGGCTTGGAAATACGTAGCGCGTTTTACGATGCACCGGACGCCGTTAAAACGTACGCAGAGCCTTTTCCAAAGTATTGGATGTGGCTTGGAAATATGCAGCGCGTTTTACGATGCGCAGGACGCCGGTCGGACGTTCGCACAGCCTTTCACGATGCACCGGATGCGGCCTGGAAATATGCAGCGCGTTTTACGATGCGCCGGACGCCGGCCGGACGTTCGCACAGCATTTTACGATGCGCAGGATTCGGCACGGAAGTGCGCGTGGCGTTTTCTGACGTGTCGGATTCTGTCCGGGAGTAAGCGGAATGTCTTCCGGGGCAGGGGATTTTGGGTCGGCGTCATCGGGTTGAGGAGACAGGTTGGGAACGGTCTATGTGAAAAGCGTGAAGAAAAAACGGGCTGTTTTTTATCCTTAAAACTGTTTCCCTGTCTCCTCCCCCCTACCCCACCCGGCAGTGATGGCGCCTTTGCAAATCCGTTTATCAGGACTATTTCTTTGTCCACCCGGCAGTCCAGTCGTTGTCGGCGGGGACGGCGCCTTTGTAGTTCGTGGAGGTGAAGAAAGCATCGGAGGCGGAAAGGTTGATTCCACCGCTGATAACCCCGATATAACCGCCGGTGAAGTCGATGCTTTGGTCTATGGCGTTGCCGGTTTTGGTGTCCAGCGCAAGGTTGGAGATACTGCCTTCGTAAGCAAAAGCCTTGTCGGCCCAGAGATGTTCGACGACGGACGTTCCGTTGATGAAACTCTGTTCCGTTTCGGCCGTAGCGACGGTTAGCGAAGTAGGTTTGCCTTTTACCAGCACGTTATAAAGTTTAATATTGGTTCCGGCACGCAGGCGGATGCCTCGTTTCTGGGCGTTGCTGTCGTTGTTGCCGACCAGTGTCAGGTTCGACAGTGTAGGGCGTGAGACGGGAGTGTTGCCGAAGTTATCTTCGCGGTTGTCGGCTTCGATCAGGCAGTCGCCGTTGGCCGTACCGTCGGTGCCGGGAGCCGTCGGGTCCTGTATGGCTACCCAGAACTGCCCTTTGCCAATCCAGCCGTCCGTCCAGTCGAACGAATCGTCCTCGCTGTGTGTCGACACTAAGTAGCGGGCGTTCACCGTCCCGCCGAACCATTCGAACCCGTCGTCCGAGCCTTTATACGTCTGGATGTATTCAATGGTAGTCCCGCTGCCGACGCCGTACATTGTCAGCCCGTTGGATTCCTTCGTTTCACTAAAGGCGAAACCCGTGTACTCGAGGCGCACGTAGCGTAATGTCCCCGAATTGTCGTCAGCTGCCGTTCCGCCGAACGAGGCGTCGCCAATCTCGGACTTGCCCGTTCCGCCGGAGAGGTTTATCGGCGCTCTGCCGCAGATATGCACGCCTCCCCACGCTCCGGGCTGCTGGCGGGTGGATGTCATCACGACCGGACGGTCTTTCGTTCCGTTAGCGTTGATCTCCCCGCCCTGTTCAATGATAATATAATCCGGTTGCCCGTCGATCGTACGTGTCGCCTCAATCGTCACGCCTTCTTCAATAATCAGGTTGCCGCCGCTTTTCACCTGGTAGCCGCCGATAAGTTCGTACGTATTCCCCGCTTTGAGCGTTCTTTCGTTCGTCAGTTCACCTTTCAAAATAAACTCGTCAGGATTCGGTTTGGGTTCCGGATCATCCTTGTCGCCGCAAGCGGCAAATCCATTCAACATGGCTGTCATCGCCAGTACGTAATTGATTTTTTCAAAAAACTTTTTCATAATTATTCAGTTTAAAATATATAATTAAAAATCCATGGAAAACCCGATGCCGATATCCAATCCCTTGCGGAAATATTCTACCGTTTCCGTTTTTCCCGTATTCTTTATCTTTTGCGTAAATCTATGTTCGGGGTTAAGCAGGTTCTTGCCCTGCAATTTCACTTTCATCCCTTTGCCGAAAGTATAGGAAGCGATGAAATCCAGCGAGTGTACGGCTTCCTCAATCACGTTGCTCACCCCGTTGATGCCGACCGAATGGATGCGGGGGCCTTGCAGGTTGTAAACGGCCGAGAGCGACAACGGTTTTTCGTTGCCCCAGGCCGGTGAGTAATTCACGTCGAGGTTGGCCAAATAAGGCGATGCCCCCTGCAACGGCCTTGTCCGGTCCGTATATAACCCTTTTTCGGGCAGGGATATGCGGGTGAAAATATACGAAGCATTGAAATCGACTTTCAGGCTTTTCGTTAATTGCCGGCGTATTTCGACCTCGGCGCCGGCCACGTTCCCTTTTTCTACGTTCCGGAAACTCTGTATGAGCGATCCGGAATATTCCTGGACACGTTCAATCGGCGTTTCAAGGTATTTGTAGTAAACGCCGAACGAATACATGTCGCCGAATCCGTGGAAGAGTTCATACCGCAGGTCGAGGTTGTAATTATATCCGTTCGTAATATGCTCGTAGCCCCGGATCGTAGCGCCGCCGTACGATTCCTTGTACTCGAAAGGCGCCATTTCCAGGAAAGAAGGTCGCGTGACGGTGCGCGAAAGCCCCAAACGAAGATTCCCGTTCCTGTTTACATTATATTTAAGATTCACGGCCGGGAACAAATTATCCGTCGCCAGCGCCACATGCCGTTCTTCGGCAGCATCCGTCCAAAACCTCACATGTTGCCTGGAATGTTCGTAGCGCAGGCCAAGGGCGACAAGCAGCCGCGAGGCCGGATAGTACTCCGCCTCCGCAAATGCGGCATAGATATCCATTCCCGCATAGTATTTGTTGCGCGGCAGCGAGTTCTTGTTGACCGTGAGCGTTCCGTTTGCCATGTTGTCGTAATTGAGGTAACCGTCCGTATCGTAAATGCCGTCTATTTGCGGGGAGATATTTTTCAAATTGTAATAGAAATTCGACGAATAGAAATCCCGCATCTTACTGCGCACGGCGCCGCCCACGCGGATAAAACCGCGCTGTGATTCATTCTCTCCCAATATATATTTAATTTTCAGATCCCCGTTCCATTCATCTTCGAATAACTCTCCGAAATAGCGCATCGTTTCCTGTTGATTGAGTTTAAAGAGCGAGAGGCTGTTATTCCCGTTATGCGTGAACATCACCTGGCGGCGGTCAGGTTCGTCGCTGTTCGTACGGCCGTAGGAAACCTGCCAGTCCGTAAACCATTTGTCCCGCAGCAGTTCATGCTTTCCCGTCAACTGGTTGTTAAACAGTTTGTAGGAATGATACACGCTGTTACTCCCGATCAGTTCTATTCCTTCGGCGTCAACTCCTTCGCGGCGCATATAATTATCCTCCGTATTGTTGATAAGCATTATGTTATAAGACAGGCGGCCGGTTTTCCCAAGCGTATAGCCGGTCTGCCCTAACAGGGTCGCCGTCGTTTCGTAAATATAGTTGTCGTACCGGTATTCGTCGCGAATGACGCCCTGGGCATTAATTGTCGAAACGTAAGCATCCCTGTGCCGCGTATAGTCATTATTGAAACCGGCAGCCAGCAAAACGTTCAACTTTTGGCTGCCCACATTCCACGTCTTACCCACACCGAAATCCAGGCCGAGGGTGGGGAGCGCCGTTTTTTTACCGACGGAAAAGCCCGTTTGAAAAGGATTATTCGTCCGTTGCCAGCCTTCAAACCTGTCCGCCGTCATGTCCTTTATGTTTTTGTTCAACTTAAGTCCGTTGCTTATGCCGAGGAAAGGGATGCCTGCACCGGTTTTATCCGAAGAATAAAAGTCGGAGAATAAAATATTCGTCTTCCCACCGGCCGAAATACCGAAGGTAAGGTAATCCTTCCCGATGTGTTCTTTCGTATCCACGTTTATGTGAGCGC
The DNA here is from genome assembly GCA_031269635.1 of Tannerella sp. GTDB lineage: Bacteria > Bacteroidota > Bacteroidia > Bacteroidales > Tannerellaceae > Tannerella. Next base: position 4,406 of record JAISYY010000399.1, read on the forward strand.
CGGAATAATCGCCGAAGACCGACGGCTGGTAAACCTTATTGACGGATATGTTCTTAACGATCGACGTCGGGAACAGCGTCAGCGGAATCAGCTTGTTATCGGGATTGGGCGATGCAATGGGAAAACCGTTCAGGGAAGTCATGCTGTACCGGTCGCCCAGTCCGCGGACATAAACTTTGCTGTTTCCCTCCATAGATATCCCGGTTACTTTTTTGATTCCGTCGGCGACGGTCGAAAGCCCTTTTAGCGACATCTCTTTCGCCCCCAGGTTCTCGACAGCGACCGTAGCCTGCTGCCGCTCTATCATCAATGCTTTCTCCGCCTCCATGTCCATCCGCGCTACGACCATGACTTCGCCGAGGTCCTGCGTCGTTTCTTTCAAGTCGATGTCGAGGATCACCGGCGCGTCCTTTTTGATTTCAATGCCGGTTATTTCGAGCGTGGCATAAGAAACGTAGGAGGCAACCACCGTATATGTACCCACAGGCAGGGTCATGGCGTAATTCCCGTCCATGTCGCTAACGACACCTTTGTTGGGTATTTCCTTTATGACGATGCTTGCCCCGGCGAGTGTTTCCTGTGTTCGCCCGTCAACAATTTTCCCTTTCAGTATCCCCTCCCGGGCGAAA
>JAISYY010000062.1 GCA_031269635.1 Tannerella sp.
TTTGTTGTTTATGAAATAATAATGTTATAATCTCTTTTGATAAATATCGTGTGTAATTTTTCTTTCATCTTGTTCTCATTTTAACATCCTCCTTTCTTCTTTATTGATTTTTTTCAGGATCTCAACTTTGCCCTTGACGGGACTGTCGCGATTCCGGAATGTAGAAATGGGTTGCTCACACATGCGTACATAACAATGACTTGCATATATTTTCCCACTTTTGGCGGCACACAGGACGCTCCACATGCTTTCTTCCCTGTGGTCGCCTGCAAAACGGCAGTGTTTGGCGATGGCTTTCGCTTCGCTGCCGAAATCTATTTCCTGCGGATAAACGGTTTGAGTGTTTAAAGAAAACAGTGTCAAAACCCAAATCGGCAGGAAGGTTACGGTATCAAAAAATAAAAATGTTCTCATGTAACTAATAATTTTGCCGGCAAAGTTAATACATGCTGTCCCGGAAGGCTTTCACTTATGTTGCAATCTTCTATCACTGATGTTGCATTATGCAGAAAAATCGGCAAGTGGGCGCCAAAAACCTGTTTTCGGTGCGATTCACCGGCCGGTTAAACCGTTCGATTAACTTTGACGGCGCTTCAATAATTTCAATTTAAAGAAAATGGCCGGACAGGAAATTCTTTCTGCCTGGCTTATTTTATAAGAATAAACCGGTTTGTGATTTCGTTTTTTTAAGTGCATTGATTTTTTTTTTCGGGATAAATTATTATTTTTGCATCGGAATTAATTATAAAAATGGTGACTCATGACCCGGGAAGAAAAAGTGAAATATTGGATTAATTTGTCGGAAAGCGATCTGGCTGTCGCTCGTACAATGCTTGAGAACGCTCATTATTTGTACGTTGGATTTATGTGTCATCAGGTTATTGAAAAGATTTTCAAGGCATATTTTGTGAAACTGAAAGATGAAACGCCGCCATATACGCACGAATTACCCTATTTGGCGCAACAAGGTTGTTTTTACGAAACTTTGTCGGAAGAACAAAAATTGTTTATAGACCGTTTAAATCCGTTGAACATACGAACACGTTATCCGGATTACAAAGATAATTTGTCTAAATTGCTGACACCTGCCCGTTGTACGGAAATTATTGAACAAACCCTGCTTTTACAACAATGGACAATAAAGAGAATATCATAGAAAAAGTACGTATATATAAAGATTTGGTTAAAAGTCTTTTTCCCGTGAAGATAGAAAATGTCTATCTTTTCGGCTCGTATGCTAAAGGAACGCCCCATAAAGACAGTGATATTGATGTGGCTTTGGTGGTACGGCATTTAGACGAAAATTACAGTATTTGGGATACCGAGCCGCTTTTGTGGAAAATAGGCAGACAGGTGGATTTTAGAATTTCGCCTGTTGTGGTGGCTCTTGATACCGATTATACCGGTTTTTATGACGAAATACAACAAACAGGGATTTTGATTAATTAAAAAGTAAGTATTAGCGTCCCGAACATCTGCGGATTACGCATCGGCTCGGCGCCAACCCAGTCATAAAGACTGCGTCCGTTCCCGTCATTGTCGCCATTCGCAAAATCAGCGCCTATCCTCATATTATTCACAGGCGATATGTCTAATTCATTCCACGGAAAAGCAATCTCTATCTCATATCCGCTGTCAATATCAGTTGTGTCATTCAGTGTGCCGAATAAACGAATCGAATAATTAGCCGTCCCGTCCCAGGCCCGGTCGGTTCTGCAACTGTCGCTGCCCCGATCATCTTTTTTCTGTCCCAGGAGGTTTATGTGATACACAATATCGTCAAATGCCCAGCATGAGGTCTTGTCATTTTTTGTATCTAAAAGTATTTCTACCATATCATCAAGGTACAACTCCGGATGATCCTTCTCCTGTTGATAAGCCCGCAAATCGCGGTCTGCCACTTCAATGCGAAAATATAACGAATCACTGTCCCATAAAGAACGAACCGTCATCCGGTTATCGCCTTTTAGTGGAGACAAATGGATTGCGGTTGACAAAAACCATTCGTTGCCCGGATTACCTGTCCCTGAAAACGACCCGGTATAAACGGAGTAAACGGTCTTTGGCTTATCCGGTTGAGCCATGCAGACGTACCCGGGAAAAAACAACAGATAAAACAAATGGATATACGCCTGTTTTTTCATCTTGGATTCGTTGGGTTTAAACCGCCTTTCATGATTTGTCCTCCGGGGATATAGAAAAACAGTTTTGCCCTCCTGTCTCCTTCTCCAATAAAAATTGTTCCGTCGGCAGCCGTACACATTGCATCAAACTGATATCCGATTTTTGAATAGTACGGACTGCGGTCTACACCCAAAACGCCATAATCTAAAAAACCTTCCTGCCTTTCGGAGAGATCGAACGAAAACATCCTGCATACGTTATCTTTCTCGCCGCAAATCATGTATAACCGCCTGTCCAGGCCCAATGTCATGGCTCTCACGCGACGCTCCACACGAGGCTTTCCCAATACGGTCAGCCGATGACCGGCCACGTTTATGCGGAAAATGAATCCGTCGCTCGAACTGCCCAATATACTGCTGTCTCCATCGAGAATTAGCTGTTCCACGACCGGAAACCCGTTATAATTTTGCGTCTCCCAGTATTCACCGGGTATTCGCATACCGGATGATTGAATTTTGCCGGTCGCGGGATCGAAGAAATATATCAGGCCATTGTCGCCCGAAGAACATACTTTGCCGTCCGGCAGGCAAACCAGCGCCCGCGGTACTCCCCTCCAGCTGCGTTCCGGCCCCGGATAGGACTTCATGGTAAGCCATTCGCCGTGATTTTTGATTTTTCCCGTTGCCAGGTCCAATTCAAAAAAGATGGCATCGGGGTAAGAAATCCCGTAAAGTTTGTCTTTCCGCTGATTGATGGCTAACGCATATATTGAATTTCCGGGTACGGGCGTTCCCAGATCCTTGACCTGTGCATTCGATTCGATAAAATATATATCGCCGTCTCCTTTTGCCGGATCGTAAAGAAATATATGTCCTCCTTCAAAATCCTTGTATTTGTTCTTAATATCGTCCCACAGCTGGTATTCTATCATTCTCCGTCCGTAGGGGATGTCTCGCGTCAAAGTCAGGAGTTCCAGTTCATTCAAGCCGGTCCCGATGTAAACATACCCGTTGCCGTCTTCGGCCATGGCATGGTGCACGCCCTTTGCGCCGGGAAGTTTCCCCAGAGGACTGACCTTGTTTGTCCTGAAATCATAAACGAAAAGATAGGACTGCTTCCCCGTCGTCGCGCCGTAGATTTTTCCGCCGGAATGTGCCAGCAGGGAGGCAATCGGCGAATCGTCGGCCGGTATTTCGGTAGCCGCCGGATAACCGATATCGCGATAGTCCAGGCGATGCGTTTCAAAATTGGGATTGACGCTTTTTTGCGAATGTACTACCGTACAAAAGGTGATGAAAAAAGCGATGACAAAAAAAAGTGTATAACGTTTCATAATTATGATGTTTTAATTTTACTTCCCGGGATCGAATGTGACCAGTCCCATACTGAACGGCCAGCGCCGGGCAACTTCCCCAACGACTTTGCCCGGGTCTTTTTCTTCAATCGCTCCAACGAAATATATCTTCCCGTCTTTTGCGCCGGTACAGGCTCCGCCCAAACCGAACACCATATTCCCTTCCTCCGTCAACATTAACCCGTGCGACTTCCGTTGCCGGTTTTTCAAGTCATAACTGACCAGGTAGGATACGGGCGGAAAGTGTCCGCCGGACAATTTTGCCTGCGTTTTTTCCTCGTCTTTTACATCCCATGAATTGCCGATATAGTCAAACGATCCTGAAGCGGTCGGTGCAAAGTATATTTTCCGGTCGTTGGAGATTGTCAGGGCCAGCGTGGCAAAAGGTATCATCCGCACGTTTGCCTCATCCCAGTATTGCGGGGCGGTCAACGGGACGAGATATTCGATTTCGCCTTCGCTTCCCCTGTAAACATCGTATTTGAACAACATCGAATTGCCTCCCATGATACCGTACGCGACTTTATCGACCGGGTCCCACTCGATCACCCGCCAGATCACTTTCCGGTCGATCATAGGCTTCGACATCGTACGCGGCAATACGCGCATGTCGTACTGTAACCGGATATTCGGCAGATCGGTTATCCGGTCTTTCGCCGGATCATATTTCCAAATCTGTGCAACCGGGAAAGATCCGTAAACATTGCCCGAATCGTCGGCAAAAATGGTGCGGCAAATATCCCAGTCATCAACCTTGCCCAAATCCCGTGTATATCTTTCACGGATATCGTACATATATAAATGACCGTCTTCGGCCAGTCCGTAAAGGCGCCCGTATTCAGGTTCCACAACCATACCCAGCAGACCGTAGTGGCGACTGATTTTTCCCAGTATCTCAACTTCGTCCGATTTGGGATTGTAGCGATACCAGAAGGCGCCGGGATAACTGGCCGGATCGATGGATTCCGGCCCGGTGTCTTCATTCAAACCGCCGAAATAGATATTCCCGTCCCCGTCTTCGCCCATTCTCACATGGATTTTCCCGTTTGTATTGATACCCTCCCCCCGTTCGCCGTGTAATGCGGTCAAATCAACAATATGGCGCATCGTTTGCGTAGCAGGGTCAAATTCGTAGAAATGGGCGGCTTCCGCATGAGTACAGAGACCGGCATATATCTTCCCGCTTTTGGCGGCATATAAGGCGCTCCACATACTTTCTTCCCTGTGGTCGCCGGCAAAACGGTAATGTTTGACGATAGCTTTCGCTTCGCTGCTGAAATCTATTTCCTGCGGATAAACGGCTTGAATGTTTAAAGAAAACAATGTCAAAACCCAAACCGGAAAACCGGTTACCGTATTAAAAAATAAAGATGTCTTCATATAACTAAAATTTTGCAGGCAAAGTTAGTACATGCCGCCCCAAAAGGTTTTCACTTATGTTGCAATCTTCTATCACTTATGTTGCATTATGCGGATATATCCGGCGACTACGCACTACTGATCCGTACGGATTGCCGAAAGGTACATTTTTTCGATGGGAAATGAATCGTTGTCATATTCGCGTCCCTGCCAGGTACATAGGCGCGACATACGCACATCATCCGCTCTTTCTGTAACCGGTGCACTTGAGCGGGGGAGGGGGGAACGAAATGTTCACTTTGTCCTGAGCGACTGTATTGCCGGATGTTTTTTCAGTTCTTTCACCAACATTCTTGCAATCACCACATTCCCTTTGTCGGAAGGATGCAAGCCATCGTAAGTCATGTCGATGGCTTCGAGAGGGTAGGGGTATTCGTCATTTTTCGGGTCGAAAGGCACATCTATGTACTCGGGATAAGTAAAATTTTTGTAATTGCCTGTCGCCGGGTCTTTCAGCCGTTTGAATTTCACCATGTTTTTCTGCGTTATACCGCTTTTGTGATACAAGTCTAT
>JAISYY010000121.1 GCA_031269635.1 Tannerella sp.
AAATCGAAAAATATAATTTGTTTTATTTCTTGATATGAATGATAAGATGTTATTAATGTAAACAAATGTATTGTGTTACATTTGGAAACAATCATTCACTCTCGATTCGCCGCCAAATGCAGCGAATACAATCGTAAACAATATATACTTGTAACAGAAGGGAATTGCCGTAATCAATTGCAGTTTACAAATGTGTGGCATACAAATGGATACGGAAAGTAGTCTTTTGTGCATCTATTTATTTGAGCCTACTTTAATATTTATACTATTGATTATATGCTTATTATATAGATTAATTAAAGTGATACTTTATATAAAATAAGTATATGCATTGACATTTGTAAATAATTCGAATAATACGCTGTAAATCATATCATATAATAGAATTTAATCGTTAGATTATTAGTTGAGTATGCTATTTAATTAAAGTTTTTATTTATCGCACATATTATTTGTTTCAAGGCCTTTAGGTAACATTTGTATATTATCAATCTGCTGCGAATATAAGTACCGTTTACTTTTGTGAATACTGATTGTTTACGAAAATAATTTGCATTTGTGAATTATTCGATTTATATTTGTAACCTGAATGGAACATTCTTAAAATAGTAAAGTGAAGTATTTATGAAAGATCGTATTATCAGGATTATGCAAGAAGAAAAGATGAATGCCTCCCAGTTTTCCGAAGCTATCGGTATTCAGAGAGCCGCTATGTCGCATATATTGGCCGGACGTAACAATCCGAGCCTGGATATGGTAAAGAAAATCCTTACTAAATTTGCGTCCATAAGTCCCGATTGGCTTCTTTCCGGTGTAGGCGCAATGAGACGTACGCCGGAAAATTCCAATGCAAGGTATGATTTGTTTTCGCAATCATCGCAACCGGATACTATTCCACAAACCTATGATCCGCAAATACCTAAACCCGGAACACGGGATGTAAGAACTCACGGCGGTAACTTAAGAACAGATCCAATACATGTTGGCAATCCCCCAAATGCCGGCGATATTCATACGGAAATGAAGTTTACCGATGTAAACATCGAAAATAGTGGTCACATTAGTAAACAAGAGCCAAAGGAAATAGTGAAAGAAACAATTATATACAAAGAACAGCCTGAAAAAACGATTGACAAACTATTGATTTTTTATTCGGATAACACATTTGAATCTTTCATCCCGGAAAAACGCAATGATAGCCGGAAATAAAATCAAACTATATTACGCAATATAGTGTAAACAATTATAATCACCGCCAATATAAGAATCGCCCATTTGCCGTATAAAATATTACGCAGGCGCTGTATTCTGCTATTTGACCGATTAGCAATATATTCGATGTATACACCCGACAATAGATATGGTACAAGTATAAACATCAAAGGGTTATACCTGAATGCCGTCAGGAAATTCCCATGGAAGAAATTATAAAAAGCTCTTTGGGAACCACATCCCGGACATTCGTATCCGGTAAACGTATATACGGGACATTTAGGGAAAAACGCATAATCCGACGGATCGAAATGAGAATATAAATAGATTACGGTCAAAATTGCAATCATAAGGACTATACCGGCCCATATTCTTCTCCTTCGCTTCATAGTTTTAACGATTTACACACAGACATATAAAAAAATAACCGGCACAATAAAACCTCCGGATGCTTGCGTCGTGCAAGCATCCGCCTTACATCGGCCGTGGCAAGGCCGGAAAACCGTTAAATTGCTTACCTCAGGCTTTCTAATATATCAAAATAAGAAGCGAATATATTTGTAGCAATCGAAATAATGAACAATGCGACATAACATACTACCGCAACAACAGCAGCCCATATTGTTAAATTCTTTGCCGCATCGGCATTACGGATCGCTTCATTCCTGTTTCCGCTTTCAAATTCGGAATTAACATTATTAGCTTTTACGATAGCGATTATACCTAATACTATGGAAATCGGTGAACAACAGCATAATACTGATATTATCGTAACGATAATAGCTTCCGTCAGGTAATTTTTCGGAGGGATCATACCTCCGCTATACGGGTCTCCCGTCGGATGAGAGGCATAAGGCGGTTGATAAGTTTGCGATGACGGCTGATTATAGGACGCCTCATTATAATAACTTTGACGAGGCGCTTCCGGATACTCTATCCGCGCTCCGCAATTACCGCAAAACGTTGCCCTATCCATGTTTTGCGCTCCACATTTTGGACAATTCATAACTGTATAATTTTAATTTGTTGTTATTAGATGTACAAAAATAAAATTTTAATAATTAAGAGCAAAACAATCTCAACAAAAAGATTTGTTTTGACTGTATTTTAACTGTTAGACGAATAATTTAACAGTGTGAATACTTATCTGTTTAGCGATTTATAATTTATTTGCCACATCATACCCGGCCTGCAAAGCTTTCAGGTTTAATACGACGATTTCTTCGCTTTTCCGTGCAAAAACAGACCTTATGCCGTCTGCTATTTTATCAAAACTGATACCCAGGAAAGGCGTTGCCGCTCCCAACATGACGATATTTGCCACACGCGGCGAGCCGAGTTCTTTGGCTATCGCTTCCACATCCAGGATTACTTTGTGTGTAAGTTTTTCCAGTTCCTCGTTTATCTTATCCATATCCGGATAATTCGGTATGTTTACGAAGGGTTGCGAATTGGTAACGAGCCAACCGTCTTTTTTCAGGTAGGGCAGATAGCGCAGGCTTTCCATCGGTTCCAGTGAAATGATCAGATCCGCCTGTCCCAAAGGTATAAGGTCGGATGAGACGGGTTTGTCGGATAGCCGCAGATTGGACTGTACATCCCCGCCGCGCTGGCTCATACCGTGCACTTCGGCCTGTTTCATGTATAAACCTTCCTTTAACGCAGCCTCCCCGATAACGGCGGCAATAGACAATATACCTTGTCCACCTACGCCTGACAATATAATATCTGTTTTCATTTGTTACATTTAAATTGATATTGGTGTTTACTTTTGTATACTTCAAAAACTTAACTTTTCTTCTTTTTATTCTTACGGGAGAGTGTCTGTATACATTCACGACGCGGAATGATCACGGAAACACCTTTGTATTCGATTTCTTCCCGGATCATCGTTTTCATTTCCTCAAAATTCTTTTTCAACGGCGTCACGACCCGGATATGTTCCGGCGCAACACCGATCCCCGCGCAGATGGATTCTATGCGTCCCGTAGCGGCAGAATCCTGTCCGCCGGTCATTGCCGTCGTTTCGTTGTCGGAGATAATGATCGTCACATTCGCATTTTCGTTTACACAATCCAACAGTCCTGTCATACCGGAATGAGTAAACGTAGAATCGCCGATCACGGAAATAGCGGGGAAAACGCCTGCATCCGATGCGCCTTTTGCCATTGTTATCGACGCTCCCATATCAATACAGGAATCAATGGCCTGAAATGGAGGAAGAGCGCCGAGCGTGTAACATCCGATATCGGAGAATACTTTCGCGTTCTCGTATTCGCACACAACTTCATTCAGGGCATCATACAGATCACGATGCCCGCATCCTTTACAAAGCGCAGGCGGACGCTGTTCGACGACTTCCGGGATACGGTAATATTGTTCTATGTTCCTGCCGAGGGCGCGGCCTACGGCATCGGGATTGAGTTCTCCGTCGCGTTTAAGTGTACCGTCGAGGCGTCCGTGAACATTGAGGCCTTTTCCGATAATCCCTTTGAGTTGCGCCTCCACAAACGGATAGCCTTCCTCCAGGACAAGAAGTTCATCACATTCGGATGCGATTTTCTCCAGCAGTTTTTTCGGCAACGGGTACTGACATATCTTTAAAACGGGATGTTCAAAGCCGTTTGCACAGTTTTCCGACAGGTAATTGAAGGCGATGCCGGTCGTTATGATTCCAAGTTTTTTATCCGGTCCGTCAAAATAGTTGTTGTAAACCGATTCTTCGGAAGTTTTAATGAACGCATCCTGCGCTTCGAGAAGCATCCTGAACCTTACACGCGCCAGAGCGGGTAATAAAATGTATCTTTTGCGGCTGTCCTCCAGGAAACATATTTCATTTTGTTTTTCAGGCTCACGGGTAATTACTCCCGAACGTGAGTGAGCCATACGGGTTGTTATACGCATAAGAACAGGATATCCGAGTTTCTCCGAAAGTTTAAAACCGTCGTAAGTCATGTCGTAAGCTTCCTGTTGATTCGACGGTTCCAGCATCGGTATCATGGCGAAGTCGCCATATACGCGGTTATCCTGCTCATTTTGCGACGAGTGCATGGACGGATCGTCCGCCGTAAGGATGATCATGCCGCCGTTTATACCGCTCATCGCTGCGTTCATAAAGCAGTCGGCCGCAACGTTAAGGCCTACATGCTTCATACAGCACAAAGCGCGTTTCCCGGCATAGCTCATGCCAAGGGCGGCTTCCATCGCTGTTTTTTCGTTCGCACACCAGCGGCTGTGAATGTTACTGCCCGCTGTTTTTTGCTGTATATACTCGGTTATTTCGGTCGAAGGGGTTCCCGGATAGGAATAGACGCCGGATAATCCCGCGTCAATCGCAGCCTGAGCAATCGCTTCATCACCTAAAAACAATTTTTTGTTCATGTATTTTTAAAATTTGACGTGCAAAGATAATGCAAGTTAAGCGCAATACAAAATATTTTCATTTTATACCTCTCCCGTTAAGTGCGGTATGGTATCTTTGGGCATTTTTAGTATGTTCTTTGAGTGTAACGGCAAAATTGTGCCGTCCCGAAAAATCTTCTTTAGCGCACATATACAGATAATGGTGATGTGTATAATCCAATACGGCGTCGATGCTTCGTATCGAAGGAATACGTATGGGACCCGGAGGTAATCCTTCGTACAGATACGTATTATACGGGGAATCTATGGTGAGATGCCTGTTCAGGATACGTTTTAAGGAAAAATCTCCTGCGGCGTATTTTACCGTAGGATCGGCCTGGAGCGGCATACCTTTTATTAAACGGTTGATATATAAACCGGCTACTACCGGCAATTCCTCCGCAACGGCCGTCTCTTCTTCCACAATCGACGCGAGTATGGAGATTTCGACGGGTGACAGTTGTATATTTGCCGCTTTGTCGCGACGACTGTCCGTCCAGAAAGTTTCATATTCGCGTTTCATACGTTCTATCAACTTGTCGGCGGGAATGTTCCAGTACACTTCATACGTGTTGGGAATAAACACCGTTTTGATTGTCGTCGTGTTGAATCCGATGGATTCGCAATAGTCTTCATCGCTGAGAAGCATAAGCAAATCATCATTATTCAGCATAAGTTGTTCGGAAATCCTCTCGGTGAGATCGCTTATCAGGCGGATATTATTGAATGTCAGATGGACGGGAACTTGCTGGCCGCGTCTTAACATGTTCAGTAACCGGCGGTTATTCATGCCCGGCTCAATCGCATAATATCCCGGTTTCATATTTCCGGGATATTTCCACAATTTTGCGAGAAGCTCAAACTCTTTTATATTTCTATAACCTGCCGAATCACGCAGGACTTCACACAAACGGCCGAAGTCTTTGTCATCTTCATGGATATAGACATATTTTGTTTCGGAAGATGAAAAAACGGGCATGTACAAGACATAGTAAGCCAACGCACCGCAAGCGGCAACCGCAACAAGCGTAACAATAAGCCCGCTATACAGGAGTCTTTTCGTTGTCCGTTTCATACTTTTATCATTTTTTCGGCTGTGTCAGCAAGCTGACTGCAATAATAGCAATCACCGAAAGCGGTAATGAAAAAATGATGGGATCAATAGCGAACCAGGGAAATACGTCTATCAGGACGTCTTTACCTGTAAGCAAACGGCAAAGTCCGACAGGCGCCGCTTCGGCCCGGTGCAGGAACAGCATGGAGAACATGCTTACCGTAAAACCGGTATAAAGGCTGGCCAGGGCGCCCTGATGCGTTGCCTTTTTCCAGTAGAGCGAGCAGAAATAAGCCGGCAGGAACGTTGTCGCGCATACTCCCATGAACAGCGCTGTTCCCCTGGCTATAATACCGGCGCTCAATGTGTAACATATTATATAGCTTACAATAATCGAAACGAGTACGCCAATGCGCACATTCATGGATGAATGGGGATTCTTGCGTTTACCCAGCTTGGGAAAAATGTCCGACCCGAAAGCCGAACCCATTGTATGAAACAGTGCGCTTAGCGTTGACATACTTGCCGATATAATACAAAGCATAAAAAAGGCGCTGAACCACTTCGGCATCGATTCATTGATGAAAAGCGGAATAATCTTATCCATATCTTTTATCGCATCTGAGGCAACGGTTCCGGTTGTTTTCATAAAAAACAGGTTTGACAGCGCCCCCACATGATAGATTGCGCCGACCGTGATGATGATAAACACGCAACCGATAAGCGTACCGCGGTTTAACTGTTTGGAGCTTTCCACCATCATGAAACGCACCGTCAGTTGCGGTTGCGCCAGGCATCCGATACCGACGCCCAGTATAAGCGACGTGACAAGGGTGTACCATTGCGCCGATCCTGTAACCGGCATACGCGTCCATCCCTGGTGACCGATCGCCTTAAATCTTTCCGGCACAAGCGGTTCCATTTCCGTCAACGCCTTGTTTGCTTCTATAAAATTCATGTCAATGATATGATAAAACCACACCAGCAGGAAAAGCATACATAAAAACATGATAACCGCCTGGAAAGCATCCGTATACATAACGCTTTTTATTCCGCCCGGAATAACGTAAGCCGCTACGATAAGGGTAAAGATCAGCAGGGCGAGATGATAGTCAAGGTCGAACATCTGTTCGAGGAATACGGCGGCGCCCTTCATTACAACGGCTGTATACAGCGGCATCCCGATGAAAACGATCGCTGCGATGAACACCTGTATGCCGCGGGAACCGTAGTGTAAGCCCAGAAACTGCGGGAACGTATGTGCATTATATTTTTCACCCATCCGCCTTGTCGGTTTCCCGAAAAATATAAACGCCACAATAACGCCCATAAACATGTTGAGCAGGCAAAGCCACTGGATACCCATGCCAAAGGTAGCCGCTACACCGCCAAAGCCGACAATAGCCGAAGCGGAAATGAATGTAGCGCCGTACGAAAGCGCCATGATGACGGGATTTGTTTTACGTCCGCCAAGCAGATAATCATTCGCGTTTTTTGTCCGTTTATATCCGAGGTATCCCAGCCACGCGATGATAAATATGTAAATAATAACAATGATACCTATTCCTAATGTGTTCATAATCAATCTTTATCTTGTTTATTCCAACGTGAAATGCCATACCACAGCGAAAACGCGAGGCACAATAAAGCCAGCAGGTAAGCCAGCCAGATTCCGGGGTCATCTATTCCAAACATGGTCGATTTATTTTAAAATTATTATTCCTTATTCCTACAGGTTGACGAGGTCATTTTCGCAGATATAATCAAGGTCATGGCGGCGTATGACCTCGCGTGCCATTTCGCGGTTATTCGTACGGAGTATCAGTATGGAACGCCCGTTGAGGGAGAAGCAGTACATGTATTCAATGCTCAATCCCGACTGCGTGAAAAAAGTGAACGTCTTCGCAAAACTGCCGGCCGCCGAATCGGTAGCAAGAGCCAGTACATCCGTAAGGTTTGCGCTGACATTGTTTTTCTTCAGTATGGAATAAGCCCTTTCGGGTTCCGTAACGATCAGTCTCAGTATTCCGTATTCCGACGTATCGGCAACGGTAGCAGCTACAATGTGAATGTTTTCGTTTCCGAGTAAAGAGAGAATCTCACACAGTTTGCCGTATTTATTCTCCAAAAAAACAGATATTTGATGTACAGTCATATCACTTATATATTATAATGTTAGAAATCGGCAGTTAAGTCATCAGAATTTCCGAAGGTCTTTTACGCGCACGGCCTTTCCTTCCGTAACCGGCAATGAACCTTTTGACAGCAGTTTCACGCGCGGCGTTATAAGCAGTTCATCCTTCAGCAGGCGCACTATTTTTTTACCGAGGCGTTCAAGCATCCCGTAATCATCCGTAAAGAGGTCGCTAAGTTCTACTTCAATAAGCATTTCATCGTTATTTCCCACCGTTTCTATCGTGATAAGATAATTCCCGCCGAGTTCGCCGAAACCCATAAGGATTTTCTCTATCTGCACGGGGAAAATATTCACCCCTTTCAAAATAATCATATCATCGCTACGGCCTTTGAAGCGGTCTATGCGGCGGTGCGTACGTCCGCACGGGCAACGACCGGGAATGAAGCGCGTAAGGTCGTGCGTACGGTAACGTATAAGCGGCATCGCCTCCCGTTGCAGCGTCGTAAGCACCAGTTCGCCGGTTTCACCGTCGGGAACAGCCTCCAGCGTCAGCGGGTCTATGATTTCCGCTATCACGTAATCTTCCCAAATATGAAGCCCCTTTTGCTCCGTACATTCGAAAGCTACGCCGGGGCCGTTCATCTCCGACATGCCGAAACAGTTATACGCCTTCACGCCAAGAAGTTTTTCAATGCGAAGACGCTGTTCTTCGGAATGAGGTTCGGCGCCCATACAGAGGATTCGCAGTTTCGTATCCGTCAGCGGATTTATATTCATTTCCCGGAAAACTTCGGCCAGGCGTGTGGCATAACTCGGTATAACGTGGAGCGCCGTCGTCCCGAAATCCATAATGAATTTTATCTGGCGTTTTGAGTTACCGGCAGCAGCCGGAACCGTCAGCGCACCGAGTTTTTCCGCACCGTATTGAAAACCCAGTCCCCCGGTAAACATGCCGTAACCCGATGTATTCTGAAAAATATCCGTATCGCGCAGTCCGACCATATACATGCAGCGCGCCACCTGGTTAGACCATAAATCAAGGTCTTTCCGGGAATGAAGTACAACGGTGGGATTCCCCGTCGTACCGCTCGACGAATGAATACGAACACATTCCTGAAGCGGTATAGCTGCAAAACCATACGGATAGTTAGCCCTTAAATCGTCCTTAGTCGTAAACGGCAATTTTTTCAGATCATCAAGCGATTTGATACAGTCTGCCGAGATATCGTTTTCTTCGAACAGTTTTTTATAATACGATGAATTCGCCGCCTGCGTTATCGTCTCCCGCAGTTTTTCCAACTGCAGTTTCTGCAAATCGTCAGCGCTTATCGTTTCCAATTCTTCCTGCCAATAGGATGATGCCATTTCTCTATTCTTTAATATTATTTCCAAACTTTGAGCGACAAAGATATAATAATTTCACATAATATTTATATTATCACATAACAAAAATCACCGGAAGGACAAAAAAACCGCCCCGGAAAGCCCATAACCGCAGAAAAAGAAAAGGGGTTAATGGTTAATGGTTAATGATTAATGGTTATGTATCACCAGGTCGTTTACAAAAATGACACCATTAGAAAGTCAATAATTCAATGTTTTTTCTTTTAATTTATTCTTTTCAAAATCCTCTTTCACAAACTATTAGAGAGGTTTTGAAAAGAAAAAACTAAGTCGCTGATGTAAATGAACTTGTGATATTTATCAGTTAATCATTAACAATTAACCATTAATCATTAATTAATCATTAACCATTAATCATTATTCACTTTCTTTCTTTGTATGTTTCAAAAAAAACACCTTACTTGTGTGCCAAAATTAAGTTTATCGACAAAGCGGTTTCATTATGAAATATTATTTGATACATATCCTGTTATTCCTTCTGCTCTTTTCGGTCGCAGTTCGGTCTGTTGCCGCCGCTTTTTCCCGGGCAGGATTCCCGCTGTATACAATTATGGATAATTGACATTATGTTAAATAGGATTTTTATGATCAAAATAATGACATGTCATACGAGTATCTCCTCTCGAACTCGAAAAATTTTTAAATCATCTTTTGAGACAGCCTCC
>JAISYY010000136.1 GCA_031269635.1 Tannerella sp.
CTTTTCACTTGATACCGATGTACTCTATTTGAAAGCACCGTCCTTATATGGGTGATGCTTTTTCTTGAAAAAAGAGATAAGAAGTTGGCGGCGGTTGGAAATAGACTGTTCATTAACTATTCTCATCGTGTCGCTTAATTTTGATTACTTACCTTAATCTTTTTATATTTGAACAAATTTCAGCAAAGTATTTCCGTTAAAAAACATGCTTTTTGATTGTGTATATCGCGAAAAAATAAGTTAAAAAGAAGTGTGGATATGCTATCTCTTTGCCTGTGAGTGATTCTTATGAGTTAATGTATATTAATTACGAATATTATTCTGTTAACTTTTTGTACCTTTGTCTTTTAAATATATAAAAGTGTGTTGATAATATGAAGCCTCTTGCGAAGGTTTATCTTTTAGCAGTTGCATTTGTTTTTGTAAACCAGTCACGTGTAGCAGCTTATTGTGATGATTCGAGAATAGACTCATTACGGATGTTCGTGTATAATTCCGAAATGTCTTTTTCCGATAAATTAGCTGCCGTGGAAGGTTTTAACGGGGTATCCATGTGTACCGGATCTTTCCATAAAGTATTGTTTCCTTTGCTGAATGATTTCCTGGAACAGGCAAAAAAGGAAAAACATGTCAAAGGCAAGTTCTTTTGTTATAGTTTTATAGCCGATTTACATATTGGTTTGTGGAATAGGGAACAGGCTAAAGCATATTTGGATTCGGTAGAGATGCAAATTGAACAGGTCGACGATATGGAATATCTGGCCCCCTATTACAGGATGAAGGGGCAGTATATCCAGCGGTATTATTCCGACCGAAGCCCGGAAGCGGTGACTTATTATCACAAATCATTATCTTACTACGAAAAGTCGGGCTTTGCAGGCAAAGAAAACGATCTCGTCATCATTTTGCGGAATCTTACGATTGACGGTTTCCAGAGAAATGATTCGACCTATATATACAGGTATATAAGCAATCTGGCCGACATGCAAAAAAAATACGAATCTTCCATGCTTGATTTTTCATTAATGGATATAAAAGCTAATTTGTATGATTTCTTCTATCAACGCTCGCAGGACGAAGCGTTTTTAGATACGTCGATATACTATGCAAAAAAAGGTCTGGAAATATATGAAAATGGATTGTTGACGCAGTTTTACAAGCAAGTTGCAATTGACCTGTACGTGATGACGGCCGAATTGATAAACAAGAAGAAAGAATCCGACCTGACGGTTGTTGACAGTCTTCTGGAGCTGGCGTGGACGGAATATGACCTGGCCGATTCGCTTGGTATAGCCCGTATCTATCAGGCTAAAGCGAAGATCCTGTTTAGCCGGAAGATGATAGATTCGGCGGAGGTTATCGCTTTGAAAGCGCAAAAGTTTCTGGAGATGGGTTATCGAAATAATTATTACCTGTTAGCAAAAGCAAATATTGATCTCCTTCGCGAGATATATGATATGAAAGGTGATTATAAAAAGGTTATTGAATATAATGACTTGTGGATAAAGAAAGATGAAGAAATAAGGTCGAATGAGGTGAAGGAACTGGAACTCCGGTATGAAGTTGAATCGAAAGAAGCTGAAATAAAACGGCTTGACCTGGACCGGTTATATCAGGAAAGCCGTTATAAAAAATTTGTTTTAATCTGCTGTTTATTGTGTCTGGCGATCTTTTTTGTGTCCCTTCTTATCCGGCTGAAAAGGCGCGACCTGAACAATCAGATAGCCCTTATCAATTCGGAGAACGAAGAAGCCAAACTGAAACTGAAGCTCAAAGAGGAGCAGACGGTTAAAATGCAGTTGGAAAAATATGAAGTTTTGTCTGATTTTCAC
Organism: Tannerella sp.; assembly: GCA_031269635.1. Lineage (GTDB taxonomy): Bacteria > Bacteroidota > Bacteroidia > Bacteroidales > Tannerellaceae > Tannerella. Next base: position 1,833 of record JAISYY010000136.1, read on the forward strand.
CTCAAGGAAATGGAACTTATCGGGAAGTCTAAAGACCTTGACCTGTTGCGGCAGGATAAGGATGCTTTGGACAGACAGGTTGAATTGTACCGTCAGAAGGTTGATGCTTATGAATCTATGATGAATACGGATAAAGAGTGTGACTATGATACGCATAACGTCATCGTGGAAGATTTGAAGCATCTCATAAAAAAACAGATTAAGGCGCCGTTGAGCGATGAATATATCAGTAATATCGAACAGATGAATAAATCGTTTGTGGAGATGCTCCGTGAGAAAAGCAATGAGACCCTTTCCGTTTCGTACCTGAAATACTGTATCTGTTTTGCTATCGGAATAGGGATTGCTGATGTGGCCGAATGTTTCAGTATTGAGCCCTCGTCGGTACACATGATACGTTACCGCCTCAAAAAGAAATTCGGACTGGGTAATGATGATGATTTGGGTCTGTTTCTTCAGAAATATGCTTCCTCGTAAGTTCTAACGTTTTTCCGTTTTGATAATCGTTTCAAAAGCTTTCCATAAATTGTCCGGAGGCGTATGTGCCGTGATGACGATTTGTTCCTTCGATACGGGGTGGATGAATGACGTACGGTATGCATGAAGGCTTATCCCTCCATCCGGGTTTGAACGGTCCGCTCCATATTTGAGATCGCCCTTTACCGGACAGCCTATGGACGAAAGTTGACAGCGAATCTGGTGATGACGTCCTGTTTTGAGGTCTATTTCCACCAAGAAGTATTTTTCGGATTGTGCCAGGAGGCGATAATACAGCGTCGCTTTTTTTGAATCAGGTTTCTCCCTGTCGCAGGCAAAGCTTTTGTTCTGTTTTTCGTTGCGTACCAGCCAGTGCGTCAGTTCGTCTTCGTGTAGCGGCGGACGGTTTTTTGTGATTGCCAGGTATGTTTTTTTCACTTCACCGTCACGAAACATCTCGTTCATACGTATCAACGCTTTGCCTGTCTTTGCGAATATCACAACGCCGCTGACCGGTCTGTCGAGACGGTGTGTTACCCCGATAAAAACATTTCCCGGTTTTGCATATTTTTCTTTCAGATATGATTTCAGCAGTTCCGCTAAAGGGGTATCACCCGTCTTGTCTCCCTGCACAATCTCATGACAGTTCTTATTGACGGCAATCAGATGATTGTCTTCGTAAATTATTTCCATTTCTGTTAGTTTTATAATGGACAAATGTAATACTAATTTTCATAAGAACAAGTTTTTTTTTCGCCTTCGAGCGAGAGGATGCAACCGTAAAGCGAATCAATACGTTGCAATGCGTCCTGCGGCGTTACAGGCATTACAAACAGGATTGACAGGCAGCGTGTTTATTCAACAGATGCATTTTATTTTTTCGTAAAATTTCTGCAAAAGTAGCGATATTTCCGGAGAATGACAACCCAGGACAGCCCCGGCTACATGTCGGGAAATCAGTTAAAAATAATATAGAGAACCGGGATCATGATTCCTGCCAGAAGATACCATTTGCCGCTGCCGGCCAAGCCTTTCCTGCCTTTTACGATGAGCAGGCCGGAAATGGCGAAAAACATCAGTGCAAAGGCAAACAAATCGGCCATAACACTCCAGCCTTTTACCTTATTATAATGTAGCTTGTTTATCCAGTAAACAAATTCATTTTTGGAATATACCTCATAATCCACAATTCCGGTAACCGAGTTATACACTCCAACTCCACCGTTCAAC
>JAISYY010000150.1 GCA_031269635.1 Tannerella sp.
CTGTATTTGACCATCAGTGAGTTGGAAGTAAGCCAGGGTTATACGGACATCTACATGCGCCGCAGTCATCTATGGCCGGATATTCCCTACGAATGGGTCTGGGAAATCAAATACGTTAAAAAAGAAGAAGCAACCGAAAGCGTATTGAAGGAAAAACGCGAACAGTCGCGCGTTCAACTGAAAAAATACCGCGACTCCCATTTATTTGCCGACCGTACGGATGTCCGGTATCTTTCGTTGATATTCATCGGCAAGGACAGGTATGAGTTGGAAGAAGTGTAAAATAAGCGATATATAATTTACAACAATGAAACATTTTATCATATATAACAGTCCGACCGGTCTTATACGCATCGTTGAAGACGGTACGGGTATAACGAACATTGATTACCTGACGAGCAAGCCGGAGAATCCCGCTGGAGCGGAAGAAAAGGAAACACCCCTTTTGAAAAATGTCGTTCGGCAGCTGGCGGAATATTTCGAGGGTAAACGTACGTCGTTCGATGTGAAACTGAACATGCACGGGACAGACTTCCAAAAACGTGTCTGGAACGCACTTTGTACGATACCTTACGGGGAGACGCGTACATACGGGCAAATAGCGGAATATGCAGGTTGTCCGAAAGGCGCCCGCGCCGTGGGAATGGCAAACAACCGCAATCCGGTGTCAATCATCGTCCCATGCCACCGTGTCATAGGCGCCGGCGGCGCTCTTACCGGTTATGCCGGTGGATTAGATATCAAACAAACACTCCTCAATATCGAACGGCAACGCCTGTAAGGCTGATGTTATAATGCATCAAAAATATGAGAATAGCCCCCTTGTGTAACTTCCTCAAAAGCCGGGATATGGAATTAATCCCGAATACAGCAAAAGTTACCACGCTATCGAAGTATAAAACAGAAAGCAAATATGCTATATTTATAATAGTTTATTACGATAATGCCGTATATAAAACCAATTCATTACATCAATAAAATAATTTATCATTTTGTTCGTATTTATTGCAGATGTCATTACAAAATGACATATATTTGCAGCGTAAAACAAGCAAAATGTAAAATATTACAACAAAAAAGCGTAACAAATGACAGATAAAATTCACTTTCACAAGATGCACGGTTCGGGTAACGATTATATATATGTAAATACAATGAAATATACAATCGTTGACCCCGAAGAAAAGGCGAAACGCTGGAGTGAATACCATACAGGCATTGGGTCTGACGGGCTTGTATTAATAGGAAAATCCGACAGGGCTGATTTCAGCATGCGGATATTCAATGCAGACGGTTCCGAAGCCATGATGTGTGGAAATGCAACCCGGTGCATCGGCAAGTATGTGTATGAACAGGGACTTACGACGAAAACAACCCTTTTGCTTGACACTTTATCCGGTATAAAGACATTAAAATTACATATTGACAACAATCTGGTAAAATCGGTTACGGTAGATATGGGAACGCCCGAAGTAAACGATAAGTTTACTGCCGTAATAGCCGGGAACGATACCTACGAAGGAACGATTGCGTCCATGGGAAATCCGCATTTCGTAATCATCGTTGACGATATTCAAAAAATTGATTTGGAAACAGCCGGTCCGCTCATCGAAAACAGTTCGCTGTTTCCCGGCCGCACAAATGTTGAGTTTGCCGAAATAAAAGACAAAAATAATATTCGTATGCGGGTATGGGAACGGGGTTCGGGGATAACAATGGCTTGCGGAACAGGAGCCTGCGCCACGCTTGCCGTATGTGCGGCAAAAGGAAAAACGGGGCGTGAAGCCAATATAATAATGGATGGAGGCATCCTTTCCGTCTTATGGGATGAAAACAATCATATCCAGATGACGGGCGAAGCCGTAAACGTATTTGAAGGTTATATTGACGACCCGTAGGGCATGATAAAATCATAAAAACAAACATAAAGCAAAAAACATATCAAATAATCAATTAAAAGAAACAACATTTTATGGCATTAGTAAATGAGAATTTCCTGAAGTTACCGGGTAATTATTTGTTTTCTGATATTGCAAAGAAAGTAAATGCTTTCAAAGTGACACATCCGAAAGACAAAGTTATCAATTTAGGAATTGGAGACGTGACCCGTCCATTGCCCAAAGCGGCATGTGATGCTATGCACAGGGCGGTGGATGAGATGAGTAAAGCGGAGACGTTCCGCGGATACGGACCGGAACAGGGCTATCCCTTTTTGACGGATGCTATCATAAAACATGATTACGCTTCGCGCGGCATCAGCCTTGAACCGAATGAAATTTTTATTAATGACGGCGCCAAGAGTGACACCGGAAATATAGGAGACATGTTGAGGCATGACAACAGCGTCGGCGTTACGGACCCAATCTATCCCGTATATATTGATTCCAATGTAATGGCCGGACGCGCGGGCGTTTTGGAAAACGGCAAATGGAGTAACATCGTTTATATACCGTGTACGGCCGAAAACGACTTCACCCCCGAACTGCCGTCACGCAGAATTGATATCCTGTACTTGTGTTTTCCAAACAACCCGACAGGAACAACCCTGACGAAAGACGCGCTGAAGATGTGGGTGAATTACGCATTGACAAACGATGTATTGATACTGTATGACGCTGCGTATGAAAGATATATCCGCGACCCGGATATTCCCCATTCCATCTACGAAATAAGAGGTGCAAAGAAAGTAGCCATCGAGTTTCGCAGCTTTTCCAAAACGGCGGGATTTACGGGAATAAGATGCGGATATACCGTTGTTCCCAAGGAATTAAACGAGTTCACGCTTACCGATGCGAAAGTTCCGTTGAACCAGTTATGGAACCGGCGCCAGTGCACGAAATTTAACGGGACAAGTTATATCGCACAACGCGGAGCGGAAGCCGTATTCACACCCGAAGGCGCAGTCCAGGTACAGGAACAAATAGATTACTATATGACGAACGCCCAAATCCTGAAAAACGGCCTCTTATCATGCGGTTTGAATGTATTTGGCGGCGATAATGCACCTTATATATGGATGCAGACGCCGAACAGGACAAAGTCATGGAAATTATTCGACCGGCTTCTTTATGAAACAGCAATCGTAGGAACGCCGGGAGTCGGGTTCGGGCCAAGCGGCGAAGGCTATTTCCGGTTTACGGCATTCGGAAACCGCGAAAACACCGAAGAAGCCGTATACAGATTAAAGAAATGGTTCTGATATAAGGTTTTACGGAATTTGCCGGTTGTCACCTGACGCTTCTTAACTGAAACATTCGTACTTTAAAGAGATATATAAATAGGTTTTGATAGATATTAGTTTAATTTAAAAAATGAAAGGTATGAAAAGAATTGTTTTAAAAAAGTCAGCAATGCTCGCAGTAGCATTTCTTACGACAGGTTCTCTTGCGAAAGCGCAAGAAGTTGAGGTTTCGGCAGGTGGGGATATAGTGAGTAGCTATATCTGGCGTGGCCAGTATTTAGGTGGCGTGTCCATACAGCCGGGAGCGTCGGTATCGGTAGCTGGTCTTTCCCTTGCGGCATGGGGGTCGGTCGGGTATGACAGCAATGACACGAAAGAATTTGATTTTACGATCGGTTACGGTACCGGGGGATTTAGTGTCGCAATCACAGACTATTGGTTCAACACGCTAAATGCGAACGATGAAATCAATAATTACTTTGATTATGCGGCTCATACGACAGCGCACATTTTTGAAGCGACACTTGGGTATGATTTCGGGCCGGCGGCAATCGTCTGGAACACTAATTTTGCAGGAGCGGACTACAAAGCCGACGGCGACAGGGCTTTCTCCACTTACATCGAGGCAAGTGCGCCGTTCAAACTGGGCGGCCTTGATTTAAAAGGCGAAGTGGGCCTGACGCCCTGGGATGGCGTTTACTCTGATAAATTTAACATAGTAAATATAGGAGTGACGGTAGGAAAAGAAATACGAATATCAGAATCCTTTTCTCTTCCTGCTTTCACAAAAATAACGTTCAATCCTTATGCGGAAAAATGTTATTTCGTATTTGGAGTAAATCTATAAAATATTAGTTAACAATATAATTATTTGCAAAATGAAAAAAATAGAAGCAATTATCCGTAAGACCAAATTCGAAGAAGTAAAAGAAGCGCTTCTCGATGCCGATATAGAATGGTTCTCTTATTATGATGTAAGAGGTATAGGCAAATCACGACAGGGACGTATATATCGTGGTGTAGTGTATGATACAAGTTCCATAGAACGTATCCTTATTTCGATTGTTGTGCGCGACAAAAATGCGGAAAAGACGGTAGCAGCCATTATACAAGCTGCCCATACCGGGGAAATAGGCGACGGACGCATATTCGTCATTCCGATAGAAGAAGCCGTTCGCATCCGGACGGGTGAACGCGGCGACATAGCTTTATATAACGCAGAACAGGAGAAATGATTACAGGCAATTAATTTTACAGGTTTTTTTTATAGTTATTAATCAATTAAAATATAACATTATGGATAAGAAATATACTACATATCGAATTGTAAAACGGGGACTCGCAGCTTTGCTCATATTGTTCCTCTTTAGCGCAAAATCAATGGCGCAGGATACGGCTGATATAGCTACAACGCTGGATGACCTGTCCATCGGACTGAACACCGTATGGATGCTGTTGGCCGCCATGCTGGTATTCTTCATGCAACCCGGATTCGCTCTCGTCGAGGCCGGTTTCACACGCACCAAAAACACGGCGAACATTCTGATGAAAAACTTTTGCGATTTCTCTTTCGGCTCCATTCTGTATTGGGCGGTTGGATTCGGGATCATGTTCGGAGCGGGAGATTTCATCGGCATGCCTAATTTTTTCAACATCGATTTTCACGACAGCGGGCTGCCTAAAGCCGGTTTCCTGATATTCCAGACGGTGTTCTGTGCAACGGCCGCGACAATAGTTTCCGGCGCAATGGCCGAAAGAACCAAATATTCTATGTATATTTGCTACTCCATTCTGGTATGCACCATCGTATATCCCGTTTCCGGACACTGGACATGGGGCGGCGGATGGCTTATGAATGGTGAAGAAGGCAGTTTTATGATGAATACATTTGGAACAACATTTCATGATTTCGCAGGTTCAACGATCGTTCATTCCGTAGGCGGATGGCTTGCGCTGGTAGGCGCTGCGATTTTAGGGCCGCGCATCGGGAAATACGGGAAAGACAAGAAATCAAAGGCTATACCGGGTCATAACCTCACGGTTGCATCGCTGGGCGTATTTATCCTGTGGTTCGGCTGGTTCGGTTTCAATCCCGGTTCACAACTTGCCGCAGCGAGCGAAGTAGACCGCAACGCCATATCCAGCGTGTTCCTGACGACAAACCTGGCAGCATGTGCCGGCGGCCTCATGACGATCATCACATCGTGGCTGAAATACGGCAAACCGTCGTTATCGCTCACGCTGAACGGCATTTTGGCCGGGTTAGTCGGTATCACCGCCGGATGCGACCTTGTATCGCCGGGAGGAGCCGTCCTGATTGGTGGAATATGCGGTACGGCGATGGTATTCGCCGTCGAATTTATCGACAAGGTCTTAAAAATAGACGACCCCGTCGGAGCTTCTTCCGTTCATGGCGTATGCGGACTGTTAGGCACCGTATTGACGGGACTGTTCGCAACCGAAGATGGCCTGTTCTACGGCGGTGGCGCCGGATTGCTGGGCGCACAGACGTTTGGCACGTTAGTTGTCGGGGCATGGGCGGCCGTTATGGGATTCATCATCTTCAAAGGGCTTGACATGATACACGGCTTGCGCGTTCCGGCACGAATCGAAGAAGAAGGCCTCGACATCTATGAGCATGGCGAGTCGGCTTATTACAGTTAGGTTATTTAACAATGCAAAAAACATATAAAACAATCAATTTAAAACAATTAAAAGTATGTCACTGATTATTCCAAAAAATTACAAGCAAACGCTGATGCCGGAAACAACGGAATTAGCTATTCAAATGTTGAAACGTACATTTCAAGAGAAAATGTCACAGAAGCTTCGTCTACGCAGGGTAACAGCGCCGCTATTTGTTCTGTCCGGGACAGGTATCAACGACGACCTCAATGGCGTCGAACGCGCTGTAAAGTTTCCCATACGCTGTATGGGGGACCGGATGGCCGAAGTCGTTCATTCACTCGCAAAGTGGAAACGAATGAAGTTAGCCGCCTACCGGATTGCGCCCGGATACGGTCTCTATACCGATATGAACGCAATCCGGACCGACGAAGACTTGGACAATCTTCATTCCCTGTACGTCGACCAATGGGACTGGGAAAAGACGATCTTGCCCGAAAACCGTAACATCGACTACCTCAAACGTGTGGTGAGGGACATCTACTCCATCTTCAAGGAAATAGAGGTTGTCGTATATGAACAGTTCCCGCACATCACCCCGAAACTGCCGGACGATATCACGTTTATTCATACGGAAGAACTGCTCCTGATGTATCCCGGCCTTTCCCCACGCGAACGCGAATACAAGGCGACGGAAAAATTCGGGGCGGTATTCATCATCGGTATCGGAGGCGTTCTGAGCGACGGTGAGAAGCACGACGGTCGCGCTCCCGACTACGACGACTGGAGTACGCCGAATGAAGACGGTTATTTAGGACTTAACGGCGATATTATTCTTTGGAACGATATACTTAAGACGTCTTTTGAAATTTCGTCGATGGGTATACGTGTCGACAGGGAATCGCTGGTACGCCAGCTTGAAATTTGCGGCTGCACGGAACGTTCTTCGCTGACATTCCACAAAGCGTTGCTCAATGACGATTTGCCGGCTTCTATCGGAGGAGGTATAGGTCAAAGCCGCTTATGCATGTATTTCCTTCAAAAGGCTCACGTAGGGGAAGTTCAGGCTTCGATATGGCCGGAAGACCAGCTGAAAATATGCGAAGAGAATAACATTTTCCTTCTGTGAGAAAGGCTAAACCGTATATCGCAATTCATTATTTAGAGATTTTAAATGATTCAGAAACAATTAATAATTAAAAAAAATGTCAGACTTAAGATTCAGAGTAGTAGAAAAAGCTTTTCAAAAGAAAGCCGTTTATGTTGAAGCTCCGGACAAACGTCCGTCCGATTATTTCGGGAGCATGACCTTCAACAGGGAAAAGATGTTCAAGTATTTGCCGGAAAAGGCGTACAAGGATTTAATTAATGTGATCGACAAAGGCTCGTCACTGACGATTGCAACGGCCGATGCCGTTGCTGCAGGCATGAAAAAATGGGCGCTGGAAATGGGCGCTACTCACTACACGCACTGGTTTCATCCCCTGACGGAAGGAACAGCCGAAAAACATGATGCGTTCATCGAACACGACGGCAAAGGCGGCGTGGTGGAGGAGTTGTCCGGCAAGTTGCTTGTGCAGCAAGAACCCGACGCTTCGAGTTTTCCGAGCGGAGGCATACGCAATACGTTCGAAGCGCGTGGTTATACGGCTTGGGACCCGTCATCGCCGGCTTTTATCGTAAGCGACACCTTGTGTATTCCCACCGTATTCATCTCATATACGGGAGAATCGCTCGACTACAAGGCGCCCCTCCTGAGGGCGCTTGATGCGGTAAACAAAGCGGCCGTCGACGTGTGCCACTATTTTGACCCTAATGTTAAAAAAGTGTACGCATATCTTGGTTGGGAACAGGAATATTTTCTGGTTGACGAAGGCCTCTATGCCGCCCGCCCGGATCTGCTCCTGACCGGACGCACGCTTATGGGACATGAAAGCAGCAAAAACCAGCAGCTCGAAGACCATTATTTCGGCGCAATACCGACGCGTGTCGCCGAGTTCATGAAGGAACTCGAAATAGAATGTCTCAAACTGGGTATTCCGCTGAAAACCCGCCACAACGAGGTTGCGCCCAATCAGTTTGAGCTGGCTCCCGTATTCGAGGAATGTAACCTGGCGAACGATCACAACCTGCTTACGATGGCCATGATGCGCAAAGTATCGCGCAAACACGGGTTCCGCGTCCTGCTCCACGAAAAGCCTTTCAAGGGAATAAACGGATCGGGCAAGCACAACAACTGGTCGCTGGGTACGGATACCGGGGTTGTGCTTATGTCTCCGGGCAAAACGCCGGAAGAAAACCTTCGATTCCTTACCTTTGTAATTAATACGCTGAAAGCTGTTTACCGGCATAATGGCCTCCTGAAAGGCAGTATCTCATCCGCAACGAACGCGCACCGTCTCGGCGCAAATGAAGCGCCGCCCGCTATCATCTCAAGTTTCCTCGGCAAACAGGTCTCCGAAGTGCTCGAAAAACTGGAAAAATCCGACTCCGGAACGATTAAGATTGAAGGAAAACAGGGGCTTAAATTAGATATCCCGCGTATTCCCGAATTGCTTCTCGACAACACCGACCGCAACCGTACCTCTCCGTTTGCGTTTACGGGAAACAGGTTCGAGTTCAGGGCTGTCGGTTCGTCGGCTAACTGTGCGACGGCGATGCTGGTACTTAACGCCGCAGTTGCCGAACAACTCAGCGAGTTCAAAAAAGATGCGGACGCCAGGATCGCAAACGGAACGGAAAAATTCGAAGCCATCATTGATGTCTTGCGCAAATACGCCGCAGAATGTAAAGCCATCCATTTCGACGGCAACAACTACTGCGACGAGTGGAAAGAAGAAGCCCTGAAACGCGGCTTGGACTGCGAAACAAGCGTACCGCTGATTTTTGACGTGTACCTGTCAAAAACAAGCATTGACATGTTCGAATCAATGGGGATTATGACGAAGAAAGAGCTGGAAGCCCGCAACGAAGTCAAATGGGAAACGTATACAAAGAAAATACAAATCGAAGCCCGCGTACTCGGAGATATGGCGCTGAATCATATCATTCCCGTTGCAACACGCTACCAGTCCATGCTTATCGACAATGTATCGAAAGTGAAAAATTTGTTCGAAGCCGGAAAAGCAAAACAAATTTCGGAAACAAACCTTTCCCTTATCGAAGACATCGCGTTGCATATAACTACGATCAAAACACTCGTCGACAAGATGATTGACAACCGCAAGGTAGCCAACAAAATCACCGAAGAACGTGAAAAAGCGATAGCCTATCACGACACGGTCGCATCGACGTTCGACGAAATACGCTACCACATCGACAAACTCGAACTCATCATCGACAACGAGATGTGGACGTTACCAAAATATCGCGAATTATTATTTATTCGCTAACGAAGCATAAAAACGGTTGTTTTTATTGATTGTTTTATGTTTTTTGCAGGGAGAGAGTGCGGGATGCACTCTCTCTTTTTTT
>JAISYY010000185.1 GCA_031269635.1 Tannerella sp.
TTCAAATTATAAAGATAGGTTTTACGTAACAACATTTTTAACAACCGTGAAGACTTTCCGGTGCGGCAGAATCCAAGCGCCCGCCGATATCCGGGTTTTCCGGGCTGTTTCCGAAATAGAGCGTTTGGGTTGGGAATGCAAAATCCAATCCGGCCTGCGTAAAAGCATTGAGGATTTCAAAATTGACTTTTGATTTCGTTTCCAGGTTATCGGCCTGTTTGCGGATGAAATAAATGAACCGGATGATTAGTGCCGAATCTCCAAATTCATGGAAAACGGCGACTAAATCCCGCTCCTTTACGCCGGGAATCCTACCGGGCATGCCTTTCAGGATATTTATCGCTTCCTGCATCTTTTCCGGCGCAGTATCATACGTCAGGCCGATGTCCATTACGATACGGCGTCCCGGCTCGGAAGATATGTTTGTAATCAGGGCGTCGGTCAGCTTATAATTGGGGATTGTCACCAGCCGTTTATCATACGTGAGGAGCCGCGTGCTTCTCAAGCCGATATCGACAACGGTGCCTTCGACAGAATCAAATTTTATCAGATCGCCTATCCGGAAAGTATGATCGGTAAAAATGGTTATCCCTCCGAAAATATTTTTGATCGTGTCCTGGGCTGCCAGCGCAAAGGCTATACCGCCGATACCCAGCGTACCGATCAGCGTCGTAATCGTTATGCCGATGTTATGAAACGCCGTTACAATACCGGTAAACCATACGATAATAAGTACGCCCCGCTTTATCAGCGGAAGAAGTTTGGCGTCAATACCGAACCGGCCTTCTTCGGTTTTGCCGTTCCTGCCGGCAATGTTTTCCTCTATCAGGGACGAAATGAAACGTGCAAAAAACCACGTTATATTCAGTACGACCAGCAGTTCGTATGATTTTTTAATCATGCCGAAAACCGCGGGATCCATCTCAAGGCGGCCCAGCGCTATCCATATCGCCAACAAGACAATGCCCATTAATATCGGCTTCTCGACAGCGTTGAAAAAGATGTCGTCAATCCGGGTTGCACTTTTCACCGTAATTTTCCGGATGACTTTACGGTTCAGAAGAATGACGAACTTGTTTATTAAAAGTGCGCCGAGAATGATAAGAATCGAAATGCCCCAGTCCTGGAGGCTGTTTCCATAATATACTTTGTCCAGCATAACAGTTGAATTTAAATGAATATTTCAAAACAATCCCGTAATATTACCTTCGTCGTCGATGTCAATACGTTCGGATGCCGGTTCTTCGGGCAGTCCGGGCATACGCATGATGTCGCCGGTAATCGGGATGAGGAATCCGGCGCCGGCAGCTATTTCTATCTCCCTGACCGTGATGATGAAATCTTTGGGACGTCCCAGCAGTTCCGGGTTGTCGGAAAGGGATTTCTGCGTCTTAGCCATGCAGACAGCCAGGTTTTCCAGCCCCAGGTCATATACCCTGCGCAGCCCCGCTTTCGCTTTAGCCGTGTAATCAACCGCCTCCGCTCCGTAAATCTTACGCGCGATTGTTTCGATCTTACCTTCGACGCTGTCGTCAAGTTCATACAAAGGTTTAAACCCGGAATTACAGGCCGCCGCCTTTTCAACGACCATTTCGGCAAGCTCCACAGCGCCTGCCCCGCCCTGTCCCCAAACATCCGTGATAGCAGCCGGGACGCCTGCGCTCCGGCAATATTCGCTGATGAAATCAAGTTCCCCGGGCGAATCGGAGGCGAACCGGTTAATGGCTACAACGGGCGCAAGATTAAACAGGCGGATGTTCTCTATATGCTTCTGAAGATTGACAATTCCCTTCCTGAGGGCGTCCAGGCTGGGCGTTTTCAACTCTTTGAGCGACATTCCGCCGTGATATTTCAAGGCGCGTACCGTTGCGACAAGCACAACCGCATTCGGCGCAAGACCGGCGATACGGCATTTGATGTCAAGGAACTTTTCCGCGCCCAGGTCAAATCCGAAACCGGCTTCGGTAACCGTATATTCACTCAAGGCGAGGGACGTCTTGGTGGCAATAACCGTGTTCGTACCCTGAGCGATATTGGCAAACGGTCCCCCGTGCACGAATGCGGGCGTACCCTCCATCGTCTGGACAAGATTAGGTTTGACCGCATCTTTCAGCAAAACGGCCATTGCACCGTGCGCATGAAGGTCACGGGCATAAACCGGCTTTTTATCGAAGGTATATCCGATAAAAATATTCCCCAGGCGTTTTTTCAAATCCCGTATATCATCCGACAGGCAAAGAATCGCCATCACCTCCGATGCCGCCGTAATATCAAAGCCCGTTTCCCTCGGGACGCCGGACGCTGTTCCGCCCAGACCGACCACAATTTTCCTCAACGAACGATCGTTCATATCCATCACCCGTTTCCAGGAGATCGTCCGCGGATCCAGGTTTAACGAACGGCTCCTGCTCTGGATATTGTTATCAATCAAAGCAGCCAGGAGGTTATGCGCCTTTTCGATCGCCGAAAAGTCCCCCGTAAAATGCAGATTAATATCATCCATTGGAAGCACCTGCGAGTAGCCGCCGCCCGTAGCCCCGCCCTTAATACCGAAAACAGGCCCCAGCGACGGCTCGCGCAACACGACCGTCGACTGCTTCTTTATTTTATTCAGTGCCTGCGACAGGCCGATCGAGACCGTCGTTTTCCCTTCGCCCGCAGGCGTCGGAGAAATGGCAGAGACAAGTATAAGTTTCGGGTTTTCATATCTCGGCTTACCCGATTTGTACGACAGGGGCACCTTCGCCTTGTACTTCCCGTACAGTTCCAGCTCTCCGGCATCAATCCCCAAGTCCGCAGCCACATCCGTAACAGGCCGCATTTTTATTGCTTTTGCAATTTCCATATCTGTTTGCATATACGCATCATAAATTTAAAATTCGCCTGCAAGTTTACGGAAAATAAATCAAATATCTCCCATTTTCAACCCGGAATTATTTATATATACGTTTATCCGGGCATTTGACTGCGCCGGTTTTCAATTCAAATTGCCGCATTTCCGGATGTCCCCCGGACATTGCCGGCAATGTCCGGGACAAAAATATACCGGGTGGGAAAGGCTACTGCAAGTTGTTTCCGGTTTTAACGTAGTGTAGAGCGTCGCGCTGAACCGAAGGGAGACAGGCAGCCGGAAGATGTTCCAAAGAAGACCGACCGGCAAGAAAGAACTTCTTCCACATTCAGTCGACCGTTATGCGCAGACCTTCGCTGTGCGAGCTGTATTCGGGAGCGTACATGCACTGGATGGCTGTTATGCCGTTCGAGAAATCGCCGGCGTGCGATACGCGCAGGTCGTATTCAAAGACATAGACGCCTTTGGGCAAGCTGTGGATGAAGAAGTTTACGGAGACGTCCCTGATGCTTTCGTAATACCACAGCCCGTCCCGGTAGCGATTGCCGGAAAGGACGCTTACGGGTTCAAAGCCCGAAGCGTGCATGTCTTTCAGGTGAACGTATTCGTAGTCGCGGCCGGCACGCAGTTCCATCCTTACGCGGACGAGGTCGCCGACGTGCAGCCGGTTGCCTTCGTTTATGGGTTGCAGCGTTTCGCCTTTACCGGTGAGCGTCCGCAGGAAGAGTTGCCTGTTCATTTTCAGGTCCGTTTCCGCCGTCGTAATACGGTCAATCTGCTCAAAATACTGCCAGTAGAGGCTTCCCCATGCAATGCCTTTCCGATTCGGGTTTTTCACCTTCAGGAGACCCATTTGAGGAGTAATAGCGGCGGCGTGCCAGCTTGTTTTCACGTAACCTGTTCCCGGTTCGGGGCGGATGTCGTCGCGGGCTACCGCTGCGAGCGGCTTGCGGGCTATTTCGATGTCCGGCGTTTTCGATTCGTCCGGCAGGTTGCCGCCGCCGGTGGCCAGCAGTGCATAAATCGCTCCGGCGGTTGCTTTCGTCGTCTTCCAGTCGTTCGCCTGCCTGTTGCGGAGCAGCCATATTTTCATTTCCTCCACCGCCGAACTGTCCGCCGGTGCGACTTCATGGAATGTTTCGATGAGCAGCGCCTGCGTTTCAACCGGCGCCTGATGCCAGAAACGCCCGGCGACGTTGTCTTTCCAGTACATGCCGAGTTCTTC
Source organism: Tannerella sp. (assembly GCA_031269635.1). Taxonomy (GTDB): domain Bacteria; phylum Bacteroidota; class Bacteroidia; order Bacteroidales; family Tannerellaceae; genus Tannerella. The sequence goes on from JAISYY010000185.1 coordinate 4,077, forward strand.
GGACTGCTGCGCATATTCCCCAAGCGACCGGACGATTGCCTGCGCATTTTCCGTCCGGCCGTTCCGGTGCAGGACGAGTGCGGCAAGCGCTTTGTCATGCGTAGAGAACTCTTTCCAAAAGCGTCCGGCCTGCGCCAGGTAGAAGTCAAACGCTTCCCTTTGATCCCCGCCGGCGGGCCGGTGTCCGCTGAAACTGCAGGCATAGAGGTAATGCAGGTGGATAGCGGTGATATGCCGTTTGTCCATATCCGTTTCCCGGCCGGGCAACTTTTTGTAATCATCCGCTATTTTGCGGTCAAGGAACGACAGCGCACGCTGTACGATCTGACCGGCGGCGGCGACATGCGGCGCAGGGGCTTCATGCCCGTTTTGCGGCGGGACGGCAACAGGCGTGCCGTATATTGCATCCAGTTTTGCAAGATGAGCCAGGCCCGTCACGATATGCTGCGTAATGTAGCGGTCGGAAGGCAGCCCGTCGAACCAGGGGAAGCCGCCGTCGGGGTTTTGCGCGTCCTTTAGCTTGTTGAACGTGCGGTTCATCTCATCGCGCATACGGTTGAGGTCGAACAGGAGGGCGATTCGTTTCCTCCGTTCCGTTTCGCTGTCCGCCTGCATCAGCCAGGGCGTTTCTTCGAGTACGACCTGCTTCAACTCCCGGTTTTTCTCTAAGTTCGAGGCCAGCGCCTCGCTGCCGAACGTTTTCCAGAGGTCAAAGATCTGTTTGATGCGGGGCGTCCGGTCTATAATTGCAGTGGCGAGCGCGTTTGCGTAATAGCGCGAAAAAGTCTGTTCGGCACATTCGTAAGGGTATTCCATGATGTACGGCAAAGATTGCACGGCATACCAGGCGGGAGCGGAAGTGAACTCCAGCGTCAGGCTGTGGTTGCGCAGCGTAGGTGAGTTGCCGTTAACAAGCTTGTCGAACGAAAACTCCTTCTCCCTGCCCGCACGGATGCTGAACGGGAGCGTTTCGGTGACGAGCATGGAGTTCGTCAGTACGGGGAGCGTCTTTTCCTCCCCGTCGGTATGCGTACCGGCCTGCGCGGTCAGCCGGTACGTAATCGCCCGTATCCCTTCGGGGATGGCGAGCTTCCACACGAGGGCGGCGCTCCCGCCGGCCTTCACGGTGAAGCGCGGCGCCTGTTCCGATCGGAGGATCGCATCCGCGGGCTGCATCGTCAGCGCGTCGTAGAGGCGGAGCAGCGTCCGGCCGTCGAGATCCTGCAACGTCAGGTTATTCACTTTGGCGGTAAATTCGATCGTGTCGTTCTCGCGGAAGAAACGCGGCGGGTTGGCGCTGACGGCGACCTGTTTCTGTGTAATGAGTTCGTTTGTGTACGATCCGGCCTTGAGATCCTTCGTATGCGCAAAACTTAAGAGTTTCCAACGTGTGAGGGCTTCGGGCATCGTAAATTCGATGAGCGTCTCGCCCCGTTCGTTCGTACGCAAGGCGGGATAGAAGAACGCCGTCTCGTTGAAATTCGTGCGCGTGGCCACGCCTGCAAAGGCGTCCGCCGTCCCACCGCCCGGCTGCTGCGAAGCACCGGCAAGGGCGTTCGCCGGCGGGGCGGCAGGTTCTCCGGCAGGCGCCGCCTCTTTCCGCATGGAACCGAAACCGACGACAATGGCCTCATTCAGTGCCTCCGGCGACGGCTCCGCCAGGCGATATACCGCCGCCGCGTCTTCTTCCACCAAGGCCAGTCCCCGGATCCGTATTTCGCCGGAAGCGCCCGGACCGGCAAAGGCATTGCGATAGGTACGGTCATACCAGTTGATGTCGGTCAGGAAAACCTCCGGTTTAGCCGGCGAAACGGGCGGAGCGCCATAAACGGTTTCCGAACGTGCATAGCACTCAATGGCGTTGAGATTCCAGCGGAACAAAGACGTGTTTACGTGCCGGTAATAAATGCCGGAAACATCCGGCCAGCGGTGCGGAACAAATTCGTCGAGCGAAGCGTCGTAGAGGGATGCGACCACCTCTGCCATTTCGCTTTTACCCTTTTTGTCGCTCACTTTCACCGTCCAGGTTTCGTTTTCTCCCGGCAGGAGTTTGTCGCGAAACGTAGCCAGCTTCACGTCCAGCATTTTGTTTGTAAACGGCACCGTCACGGGGACGACCGCCGAATATTTCCGGTTATCCCGTATCATGCAGAACTGCACCGCAAAGCCGCCGCTGTACTCCTTCCGGACAGGGCAGGTCACAGACACCGGCGTAGCGCCCGCCGTGATCCACCAGGCTTTGACAATCCTGTTTTCGTGGATGATTTCACAATAGACGTGGCCTCCCGCTACCAGAAATTCCACGTTCCCGCCCGGCTCGCCTGCCGCCTTTACCGTCCTTAGCCATTTATCCATATTGCCGATCTCCCCCGCCCTGTCGTCCAAAAGGCAGACATGGTGGATATGATCGACGACAACGCCCTTCCGGTTGTCCGCCGTAAGTTTTATCCTGTAAAAACCGGGCTGTTTCAATGCCGACAAATCCAGCTTCGTCCGCTCCGCCGTTTCGATCACATAGCGTGCCACCGTGCCGGTCTCTTTGAAGTTTTCGGGATTGAGTTCATCGCCATACGCATCCAGCGGGAACTCCCGGCGGAACTCGTCTTCCGGGATAGTATAAACATCTATCTTTTCCCCCCTCCAGATACGGTTTCGCAACAGGCCGGGAGGCTGTTTGAGCGATATGATTTCCACCGTTACGGAAGCGGGCGTGAACTCGCCGTTCAGGTTTGTCGTACGGACCGCGTAACCGTCCGGTTTGCCGGAGGCAAGTTCGTCCGGCAGGTCTGCCGTCACAAGCAAAGGCTTATTCCCGATATACACGTCGACCGCCGCGCTGCGCGTTTCGCCGTTAACGTCCGTCACGTCGGCCGTCACGGTATAGGTATAAATCTTCCGGTCGTCCCTGATGTCGTCGGCCAGCGCGTCAAATTCAACGGAGAAATCGCCTTTCCCGTCCGTTTTGAGAACACCCGAAGCGATCTCCCTGTTCTCGCCGCCGAAGGGGGGATGCCATCCGTAATAGCGATACCGCATGCTCCGGACTACCCTGTAACGGACACCGGCATTGTTTACCGCATACCCGGCCAGCGCCTTCGCGTTTGCCGTCACCGTCACCCGTTCGTTCAGCGCAAAATTGCCTTTAACGGGATGGAATTTCACTTCAAACGCCGGGCGTTTATATTCTTCCACCCGTATGGAAACGGAACCGGAACCGGAACATTCGATTCTCATATTCCCGTTGAGCAGTCCCTGCGGAATCGTAAAACTGCCGTTCACGCTGCCGAAATCGTTTGAAGTAAGTTTCTTTTCGGCGATGACCTTCCTGTTCACATCCAGGAAACGCACGTTTACGTCCTTTCCGCTCTGCACCGTCCGGCCGCCGTCTGCCGCATGGTGCAACAGGATGGCCTTGAAATAAACCATCTGTCCCGGCCGGTAGATTGCGCGATCGGTAAACAAAACCGCATGGTCGCCGGCGGTTTCGGGGTAATGCTTCCGGTCATACGACAGCCTGAACAAAAGCAGCCGCTCATCCCCGTGCACTATCGTACAGTAATCGTCATTCTCCTTCTCCTTCAGGCCGGTTGCGATGCCGTTCTTATCGCTGACACAAGACGTCCGGACGTTCACGCCGCGATATGCCGTTACTTCAGCTCCGGGGACAGGCTTTCCGCTCTCGCGTTCAGTGACCGCGACGGTGGTGATACCGTCGATCTTGCGGTCGTAAGCCATTAGCGACGACACCTGTATAAAAGCGGACGTCCGGATATCGCCGGAGGATGACGGCGGGTCTTCCGAACCGGACCACAAAACCAGATAAAATCCTTTCTCCAGCGGGTCTATTTTAATCTCCGCCGTACAGTACTGGAAATCCTCCTGTCCGGGAAGTTCGATCCGTTTCCGCACGGGTTCCCTCTCCAGCGCTTCCACGAAGCCGGGGATGTCCTTCCGGCTATAATGATACGCGATGGCTTCCTGCTCTGATAACCGGTACGTCACCTGATGCAAAACATCTATATTCCTGAACTTAAGCAACGCCAGGAACGGTTTGCCGGGAAGTTGCGTTTCTTCGACGCGCAGGTTCATTTCCTTTTTCACGATCGTTTCCTTCAAGGCATTTACGCGGTCTTCCCACCGGCCGGGATACTCGTTTTCAATCCGCTCGCAGAGACGGAAGGCTTTTGCATAGCCCGGTTTGTTTTCTTCCTGCCTGTCATCCCTCCATGCCTCGCCCCTTTCCGAATAAAAACCGGCGAGCTGAAGCAAGACCCGCGCATTGTGGTCATACGCCTTATAATCCCGGCTCATGCGGGTGAGCGCTTCTTCATACATCCGTTCGTTATCGGCATAACGTCCCTGCTCTTTCAGGAAAGAAAGGCGGCGCAGGTCGACGTCTATCAGCGCCGCCACGTCTTCGTTCGCGTTGTCGGCCGACGCTGCATAACCGGATTTTTCAAGATGAAAGCGCAGCAATTCCCGGTATATTTTCAGCGACAGATACGGGGGCGAAAGCGAATCCGCGCTTTGGATGTCCGTCGCGGTAAACTCCCGTGCGCCGGCAAAATAACGGGGATCATTGACGACGAAAACCTGCTGCGGCAAAGAGTAAACATTGAAGGTCGATGCAAAACAGGCGAGCGCCCTTTTCGCCAGCACATCATAGAGCGACGGCTGGTAAACGGGGTCGTAGCCTTCGAGCAGGATGTCGTTGTAATTACCGACCGGCTCGTTTTGCAGCGTCTTGATGTCCTGCAAGGACAGGTCGTAATATTTCACGGTCTCCTCCGTCAGGCGGCGCGTATCCCAGGTATGAATATCGTCCGGGTCGTCCGCCGCGTTCGTCCGCCGGTTGATGCGCCATACGTTCCGGTCGTAATAATCTTCGTACATCTGCCCGATGATCGAATACACGACGGATTTGGCCGGTTGCGGCAATGCCTCGGCTTCGCGCTTGAGCGTGTCGAAAATCAGGTTTGCGCCTTCGTCATTTTCCATGGTGAGGCCGATGCCGTTTATACGGAAAATAAGGGCTTTTATCAGTTGCCCGTAATTCTTTTCCTCCGAAGCGGCCTGATATATCGAATCCACCCCGGACTGCATGGATTGAGGCAATCCCTGTTCGCGAAACTGTTCGATTTTTTCCCATTCATTTGCATACTTGTTCATATCCCTGTTCATTGCCGGTTTGTTTTGCGACCCGCAAGCAGCCATGAAAACCGCTGCTGCCGTTATAAAAAATATCCTGTTCATATCCTCACAATTTTAAAAAAAGACTGGTGCAAAGTTAATTAATTGTTCCATTGTTTTCCGGATTCACAATATTTTTTTATTTTTGCACCGGAAAAAAATAATGGTTTAATGAATAGCATATAAGTTTCCATACAGAATAGAATAGAATTGAATCCAAAAGTGAGTTAATAAATGAGATTTTTAGCGTTGTTGATTTGTGTACTTTCCTGTTTTAGTATAGCTGTTTCTCCCAAGGAAACAGCTATACCCGGACGGGGTGAAGGGATTTACCGGTTCCTGATTAACAACGGCCGCGATCCGAAAATCCATTTTGACGAATTTGTAGCGCTCAACAAAGACCGGCTCGGCAAAAACAATACATTAATCGGCGGCGTATCTTATATCTTGCCTTCATTAACGCCCGAAACGGCCTCCCCGCCGGAAAACGATGATGCCAACAGCAGAAGGAAGAAAAAAGAACCGCTTTTCGGCAAAAAATACGATGAATATACCGTCCATTCCGACAACTTGAAAGGGGCGACGTTCTACTTGGTAAGCGGACACGGGGGGCCTGACTGCGGAGCTATCGGCATCGCCGGCGGGCAGGAAATTCATGAAGACGAATATGCGTACGACATCATGCTGCGCCTCGCCCGCAACCTGATGACGGAAGGCGCTACCGTGCATATCATCATCCAAGACAAACAGGACGGCATCCGCGACGGCCAAATCCTCAAAAACAACAAAAGGGAAACATGCCGGGGCAAAGAAATTCCCCTGAACCAAAAGAAACGCCTCCAGCAACGCTGTGATGCGATAAATAAACTGTATAACCATTCAAAAGGCGGATACCACAGGGCCGTTTTTATTCATCTGGACAGCCGCAGCACAAAACAGCAAATGGATGTTTTCTTTTACTACCAGGAAAGAAACGCAACCGGGAAAAAATTAGGCGAAACCATGCGGATCACCTTCAGGGAGCAGTATCAGAAACATCAGCCGGGCCGGGGGTTCACCGGTACGGTCAGCACGCGGGAACTGTTCGTATTGTCCAACAGCAACCCCGTCAGCCTGTTTACCGAACTCGGAAACATAAAAAACAGCTTCGACCAGCGACGCTTCCTGTCAAGCTCCAACCGGCAGGCGCTGGCAAACTGGATGTGCCGCGGATTCATCGCCGACTATAAAAACTCAAAAAAATAACCCCCGAACACGGA
>JAISYY010000243.1 GCA_031269635.1 Tannerella sp.
CGTTGTGTATTATATTCTACTTGATAATTAATTTATCAGTTACTGCTTTATAAGCTCCTTTCTTATCATTGATCCTGATCTGGATAACATATTCTCCGGCGTTCGCACCCGTAGCGTCCGGATGTTTGTGGAATGTATATTCTTTTACGTCGCCGGACGCAAAGTCTTCGGAGAAGGTTTGGTCGTAATAATAGGTTGACGGAGCGTCGGCTTTATAGATGCGAACGCGAATTGATGTCAACGGATCTGTGGCCGTCACCTTGAACTCGGTATGGATATCGGATGCCTCAGATTCGTTATCCTGGCCAACTTTCAAATCCGACACGGTAATGCCGGTTTCTTTAATTTCCACTTCCATTGCCTCTTCCAGCGCTTTTCCATTCCTGTCATACACTTTAAAGTGCAGATGATAATCACCTGCGGGAGCATTGTCCGGGATCAGTACATGTTTGTGGAAATTTTCCACTACGGTTTCCCCATTATACGCATAAGTCGTATCTATTTCGAAAGCGATGGTTCCTTCGCCATGCATCATTAAATAGATTTTATCCACTCCGTTTTCCGCTGTTATTGACACCGCCTCTATCACCGGCGCTGTTCCGATATAACCTGTTTTATTATCCGGGAAATCATGTCCCGAACCAAAGGTTAAACCGTTTATTTCGATATTGACCGGAGCCTCTTCAATTATCAATTCCGCTTCGGCCGTTGTGGTTTGCCCTTCTTTGTCCGTTACGGTCAGGTGCAAGTGGTATTCGCCGGCAGGCGTTTCTGCGGGAATATCAATATGTTCGTGAAATTCCGCATTTTTCACTCCGATATACTTGCCATCGGTGTATGATTCTTCAATCTCAAAACTGCCGCCTTCTTCCTGGTGAATTTCAACGTCAATTCGTGCAATTAACCCTTCGGCGACAATTGTCGCTTCAAGGTGCAGGTCGTCTCCGGCGGTTACTGTACCTTCGGGTGCATCGTGGCTACCGACTTCGGTGATGGTGATTACCGGCTTTGCCGGTTTTGGTTCGTCTTCTTCTTTGCAGGACGAAAGAGCGAGCATGCCTGCGCTCATACTTACGAGGAATAAAATCCTCAACATTACTTTTCTGTTCATTTACTTAAAAAATTAAAATTAAACATATATATAAGGGAACAACAGCATAAATATTAATTTTTTATGTGTTTTTACCCGTTCAAACTTCCTTATTAACGCCACAAAGTTACAATAATATTTTAATAATGCAACGGTGTTGCATTATTATTTTTAGAAAATCTTTCGCTTTCGGTTTTTTCTTATGATCTGTGAATTTCAGAAAGGATGGTATTTTTTATTGTTTCCGGCTGTTTATCAGTTCTATAAGCCGTGTTACCGCATCCTCTTCGGGAATGTTTTTCGAGATACATTCTTTGCCTTTATATAAACTTATCCGTCCCCGTCCGGCGCCTATATAGCCGTAGTCGGCGTCGGCCATTTCTCCCGGTCCGTTGACGATGCAACCCATAATGCCTATTTTAAGACCCGGCATGTGGGAGGTGGCGGATTTTATCCGTGCGATTGTTTTTTGCAGGTTGAATAATGTCCTGCCGCATCCGGGACATGAAATGTATTCCGTTTTACTGATGCGTACGCGAGCGGCCTGTAAAATACCGAACATATAATTGTCAAGGGTCATGGTATTACATTTTGCATCCGTTTCGTCTGTACATTTATTATATAGCATGATTCCGTCGCCAAATCCGTCCGTAAGCAGTGCGCCGAAATCTGCCGCGGCTTTTATCTGAAGGGATTCTTTGTCGGTTTCATTGTATTCGCGGCGAAGTACGACAGGTACATCACATTCCGTCTCCAACAAACGATGCATAAACGCTCTCATTTCTCCCACGCAGTTGATATGTGTACTGTTCAGTATGACGACTGTCTGTTTATCTGTTTTTAGGAGTTGAAGCATATCATCGTCCAAGTCGCCGTATGTCAGATTAATAAATTTGGTTTCCGCGTCGCACTTGATGAACTCGTCTTTTTCATGAATGGAAAAACAGGGATATACTTTTGTTTGCGGATACAGGTTCGCAGTTTCTGTTGAATGTAGGTTTGCCGCGTCGACGATATATTTAATGTAGGGCGAATCCGTAATGTTTTCCGGTGTGGTATATATCCAGTCCGGTTTGAGATTATTATCGCTACTCATCCTGCCGGAAACATCCGCATTGTCGCATGTTCTCCTGTCGGATACGACAACAGGCGACCTGTCGCCTCCGATTCCGTTTACGACCCTGCTTTTACGCCTTACCGGGCGTATCGGGTTGTATAATGGCGATGCAACAGCACGTATGGGTACATGATTTTCACGTATGGAAATGTAGTCCGCCAATTTGCGGGCGACGGGCATTTCCGCTTCGGGATCTTCGCTTAATGATACGCGAATAGTATCCCCGATACCGTCCGAAAGCAACGTCCCTATCCCCACCGCGCTTTTTATCCGGCCGTCTTCGCCGTCTCCGGCTTCCGTCACACCGAGATGCAACGGATAATTCATACCTTCGGCATCCATTGTGCGGACTAATAGCCGCGCGGTGCGTATCATAACGACCGTATTGGATGCTTTAATTGATATAACGACATGCTCAAAATTATTTTCGGCGCACAAGCGCAGAAATTCCATGCACGATTCGACCATGCCTTCAGGCGTATCTCCGTACCGGCTCATGATACGGTCGGAAAGCGAACCGTGGTTAACGCCTATGCGTATCGCCGTATTATTTTCACGACACAGTTTCAGGAACGGAACAAAACGGTCGCGTATTTTTTGTAATTCTGCAGCATACGTCAGGTCGGTGTATTCCGTTTTTTCAAATTTGCGCGTTTTGTCGACGTAATTACCCGGATTAATACGGACTTTTTCGACGTATAACGCGGCAACATCGGCGGCTTTGGGATTGAAATGAATATCTGCGATAAGAGGAGTATCGTATCCTTTCTCATAAAGCGTTTTGCGTATGTTCTGCAAATTTCGGGCTTCACGTTCGCCCTGGGCTGTAAAACGGACATATTCGGCGCCGGCTTCTATCATGCGTAGGGCCTGTTCGACGGCAGCATCCGTATCCATTGTGGAAACGTTGGCCATGGACTGGATACGGATGGGATTTGTTCCGCCTAAAGGTATGTTTCCAATTTGCACAACGGACGAAAGCCGGCGTTTATAATTGAATAAATCCATTAATTGGTTTTATATTTGTAGGAAATATTTTTCAGTTCTTCGTTCGCTTTGACGATTTTATTTTTAAGGCTTTCTTTATAGGCAGCTAATTTTATCCCTAATTCTTTGTCGCCGGTAGAAAGTATTTGAGCGGCAAGGATCGCGCTGTTCAGGGCGCCGTTAATGCCGACAGTGGCGACGGGTATTCCCGGAGGCATCTGCACGATGGCTAAGAGCGCATCCATTCCGTCGAGGGAAGAGTTGATCGGCACGCCTATGACCGGGATTGTAGTCATGGAGGCGATTACGCCGCAGAGATGCGCGGCCATTCCGGCTGCGGCGATGATCACTTTAATACCGCGCCTTTCCGCACCTTTTGCAAATTCTTCCACAGTTTCCGGCGTGCGGTGCGCCGATAAAGCGTGCATCTCAAAAGGAATTTCCATTTCATTGAGAAATGCAGCCGCCTTTTCCATGACAGGCAAGTCTGACGTACTGCCCATAATAATACTTACAATAGGATTCATATTCGATGTTTGTTAATTTACGTTTCTTTTCTCATTCGTGCGACCGGTATTTCGAGTTGTTCGCGGTATTTTGCTACGGTACGGCGTGCTATCAGATAACCTTTCGCGTTGAGTATGGAGGTAAGTTCCTCGTCCGTGACCGGTTTTTTCTTGTTTTCCGCGTCAATTTCATCCTTTATTATCCGTTTAATTTTACGGGTTGAGATTGTTTCGCCGCTTTTCGTTTGCGCAGATTCGGAAAAGAAGAATTTCAGCGGATATATGCCGAAGTTTGTTTGTACGTATTTACTGCTGCTTACACGTGAAATGGTAGATATGTCATAACCGGTTCGTTCTGCAATATCTTTAAGTATCATCGGTTTCAGTCTGCTTTCGTCCCCGGTCAAAAAAAACTCTTCCTGCAGGAGGATAATAGATTCCATTGTACGTTGCATGGTCTCATGCCGTTGACGGACGGCGTCAATAAATCCCTGGGCGGCGTCTAATTTCTGTTTTACAAAGAGTACCGCGTCACGCATTTCCGGCGTTTGATTGACTTTATTGCCTGTATAATCTTTCAGCATGTCGGAATATTCCCGGTTTACTCGCAAATCGGGAATACCGCGATTGTTGAGTGTTAAAGATATTTCTCCGCTATTTGTTTCCACGATGAAATCCGGGACTACGCGATTCATCAGGGTGGTCATCGAATTGTCCCAGTTACTTCCCGGTTTAGGATTAAGCGAAGTGATTTCGTGTATAACTGCTTTCATCTGTTTTTCGTCAATATCAAGTATTTTTTGTATCTTATCATAATGTTTGCGCGTAAATTCCTCAAAATAATTTGTCAGAATCTCAATCGCCAAGGTTGTTTCTCTTGTTTTTTTGCGTTTTTTTAACTGAAGAATCAGACATTCCTGCAAATTTTGCGCTCCTATGCCGGGCGGATCAAGTTCCTGTATGATCTTCAATATTTCGACCAGTTCTTTTTCATTCATATCTTCTCCCGACTGAAATACGATATCGTCGGCGATCGCGCTCATATCGCGTCGCAGATAACCGTCGTCATCAATGTTGCCGATTATATATTCACTGATTTTCTTTTCCTTATCGGACAACTCGTTTAACTGCAGTTGTTGAAGAAGGTAATCGGAGAGAGACTGCTCGTTATTGAAAAAAACGATATCCTTACGTTCTTCTTTATTACTTATTTCCGTAAGTTTATACTCCGGGATATCGTCTTCGCTTATATAATCTCCAAGCGACAGGTCTTCGTTGAAATCCTGATTGTCGGGAGCGTCGTTCTCCATATCATAATCCTGTTCGTCCGAATGATCCAACCCTTCTTCGAGCGCCGGATTCTCGTCGAGTTCGTTTTTTATCCGCTCTTCGATTTCGAGTGCGGGAAGTTCCAACATCCTGATCGTCTGTATCTGTTGCGGCGAAAGACGTTGTTGTTGTTTAAGCTGTTGTTGCTGTTTAAGCGCCATAATATACAATATCTTTACGGGGCAAACTTACGTGAAAAATTTAACTTTACCAAGTTCATGCATTTTTTAAATGAATAAATTTTGTATTCCTCACGGCTTATATTATCTTTGTGCGGTGAATGACAGAAAGTTAATTTATATGCGGCAATTTGTAGAAGAAGATGTAGTGAAGCGCCTGCGCGATCCGAAAACACAAAGGGATGCGTTTGGGGATGTTGTTGCAGTATATAGTGAAAAATTGTACTGGCAGATACGCAAGATGGTTTTGGGTCATGAAGACGCGAATGATATCTTGCAGAATACTTTTTTAAAAGCATGGGTGAATCTTGACAGTTTTCGTGGAGATGCTAAATTGTCGACATGGATGTATAAGATCGCCGTTAATGAATGTATTACCTTTTTGAACAGGCAGCGTGCGATAAACAACGTTCCTCTTGACGATACGGATGTTTATCTGATAGAGACGCTTAAGGCAGATGAGTATTTTGACGGAGATGAAATTGATGAAAAGTTGCAAAAGGCTATTTCAAGTTTGCCGGAAAAACAGCGTCTTGTTTTTACGATGAAATATTATGATGATATGAAATACGAAGATATGTCGGAGATTTTAGGTACTTCGGTCGGGGCGTTGAAAGCCTCCTATCATCATGCAGTGAAAAAAATAGAGACATTTTTAACAAATGATATTTAAACCTTTTAATCCTGTGAAAGTCTAATTGTTCGCAGAGAGAGGAGGCTATGTTATGGAAATAGATAATAAATTAAATGCGCATAAGGACAGAAATCCATTTCGTGTCCCCGATGGTTATTTTGAAAATTTCGCGGAAAATATGATGAGCCGATTGCCGGATCTTCCCGCGGAGCAGCCAAAAGTGATTTCTATGTATGACCGTGTTAAACCATGGTTGTATATGGCCGCTGTATTTGCAGGACTGATCGTCCTGTTTAACGTTTTAAATAAGACGGCAGATATTTCTTCGGAAGATAATGGTTCCGTAAAAACCATATTGTCGGGCTTGCCTTCCGGTCAGGGGTCGGAGGCGGAAGAAAATGATGAATTTCTGGAGTATATTCATGATATGTATACGAATAAATATGCGCTTTCTTATATGGATGATTATTGGAATAATTGAGAAAAAAATGAAAACGATGAGATTTTTTATCATGTGCCTTTTTGCATTGTTGATATCCGCTTTGCAGGTGTCACATGGATATGTTCGTGAATTGTATCAGGATAGACACAGACAGGAGTCATTCGACAGAGAAGCTTTTACGGCAAAGCGGAATGCTTATATAACTGAAAAAATAGGTCTTACGGCTAAAGAGGCGTCTGTTTTTATTCCGTTGGAAAATGAGTTGATGCAGAAGAAGTTTGAAGTAGGGCGTGAATGTCACAGGATAGAACGCGAATTGAAAAAGAAAGAAGGCCGAACCGAAGAAGAATATAATAAGTTACTTAAATGTCGCGAAGAGGTTAAGGAAAAAAGGGATAAATTAGATAAGGAATATCTGGAAAAATTTAAAAAAATCCT
>JAISYY010000263.1 GCA_031269635.1 Tannerella sp.
TTTCCGTTTCCCTGTAAATCATAATGCTCTTTATTTCGGGTAGCAAAGAAAGTGTTTTTTAGCGAGACACGCAAAAGAAAAGGGCTAAATCTTTTTTTGAGGCGCCGGAGAAAACTTAGTATCTTTGCCACGTAAGTTTTATGCAGATAAAGGCTGTACAGAGGTGAACAGAAAGAATATCCGAAAAGCCCCAAGTCGTACCCTATAGGACTATAACGAAAACCAAACCGTTACTTTTCGGTTAGTTACAAGTTTATATGTTCCTGTATGTGTTTTATCCCTTAACGTTCCTGATATTCTTTCGGCGTCTTTCCGAACAGGGCTTTAAAACATTTGGAGAAATAGGCCGGTGAGGAGAAACCTGTCTGATAGGCGATTTCGCTGATGGAGGACTGTTGCTGTTTTATCAGGACGGACGCTTTTCCGAGGCGGTAATCGCGCAGGAAATCTACGGGCGAAACGCCCGTCAAGTCTTTTATCTTCCGGTGCAGGTGTCCGCGTGAAAGGCCGAGCGTCTCACTCAAGCGCTCTATGTTGTATTCCGGGTCGGCGTACACTTCTTCTATCTGCGCCAGGAAACGCCGCAGGAAGCGGTCGTCTATATTTTCGGCTTTCCCGGGTTCGGCCGGGAGCAAATGGTTCTCGTGGAGTTTCTGTAATAGCTGTTCCCGCAGCTTTCTCCGGTCTTCGAGCAGGCGGATGATTTTGAGTTTTACGTAAGGTATGTGAAAGGGTTTCTGGATATAACTGTCCGCACCACTTGATACGCCGTACAGCCGTTGCCGTTCGTCCGTCAGCGCCGTTAGCAGGATTACCGGTATGTGGCTGAACGAAAGGGTTGTCTTTATGTGGCGGCACAGTTCAAATCCGTTCATGTCCGGCATCATCACGTCGCTAATCACCAGCGAAACGTCTTTTTCTTCCAGGACGGAAACGGCTCCCGGGCCGCTGGACGCCGTGAGTACGGTGAACTGCTCCTTCAGCTCTTTTTCAAGCCAGGCGCGTACCTCGTCATCGTCCTCCACGATTAATATGGTGTACGACGGGTACGATACCGCCAGTATTTCCCTGATCCCGGAATCGTCCAGTTGCGCCGCTTCGTACGACAGCGGGGAAATGTCACATTCCACGTCCGGCTCTCCTTCCAGGTGTTCCCTGCCCGTCCGCAGGGAAACCGTGAACCGGGTGCCTTTTCCCGGCTCGCTTTCGACGGCTACATCGCCTTTGTGCATACGGACGTATTCCTTCACGAGATGCAGCCCGATGCCTGTTCCCGACGAATGTGGTTCCGTATAAAAACGGTCAAACAGGTAAGGGATGCTCTCCCGGCTGATGCCGCGGCCGTTGTCTTCTACCGAGATGTTCACCCGGCTGTCGTCCGGCCGTGAAATGCAAACCGTTACTGCGCCGTTTTCGGGCGCGAACTTGAACGCATTGGAGAGCAAATTCACGAGTACTTTCTCCATCATATCCGTATCGAACCGGAGCTTACATTCCGTCATGCCGGAAATGAATTTGTACGTTATGCCGCGAACCGTCGCCATAGAGTCGAAATACGTCATCACTTCGCAGGTAAAATTTAGGATGTCAACCTCCTTTATTTTCAGCTTCTCCTGCCGGTTTTCGATCTTGCGGAAGTCGAGCAGTTGGTTTATGACGCGCAGCAGCCTGTCCGCATTTTTCCGTATCAGCAGCAAATCCTCCGTGTACGGGGAATCATGCAGCAGGCCCGTTAACCTGTCAAGCGGCGACAGGATCAGCGTCAGGGGCGTCCGTACTTCGTGCGATACGTTGGTGAAGAACTGTAGCTTCTGGGCCGTTACTTCCTTTATTTCGGCATTGAGTTCCACTAATTTGTGACGCTGCTCCTCTTCCTTTTTGTTTGTTTCGCGCAAGATCCTGTTTGTCCGTTTCATCTTGCGGTTGATATAAAAAGCGTAGACCGTGAGGACCACAAAGGCGATCATCAGCACGGAAATAATCTGCAGCGAACTTTGCAGAAAACTGAACCGTCCGTACAGCGTGTCTATCCTCGACCGCAGGGCTTCGATACGTTGCCGGTAATTAATCAGTTGGCCGGACTGCAGCAGCAGCGTCCGTGCTATTGATTTGTCCACGAGCGCCGTTTGAAGCGGGATGAAATGCTCCACCGGTTTGCCTTCGGCCAGGCGGACAGCCGCACGTATGATCTGCTCGCCTCCCGTAGGGTACATAAAGGAAGTATTTATCCGTCCGTCGGCAACCGCCTCCAGGCCCGCACCCGGAACGGCGTCCACGCCGATAATATGAAGCTCTTTCCCCTTCACCGAATCCTGTTTCATGAAAAATTCACGTACCGCAATCGCCATCATATCGTTATGAGCGTACACAAAATCAATTTTTTCGGGCAACTCCATGCGTGCAATACGTATGGAGGCCGTATCGTAGCGCCATTCCCCTTCAAGTTTGACAAATGAAATGTCCGTCCGTTCGGCAAGTGCATCGGCGAAACCTTCGTGACGTTCTTTTGCCGGAGATGAAGTCGATAATCCCCAGACTTCGAGGATGACTGCGTCGGGAGGCAGGCGCCCGGCGGCGTAATGGCCGGCATTTTTACCGATTTCGTAATTGCTTGCCCCGACGAACGTGGTATATAACCCCGTGTTTACCTTGCGGTCCGTAATGATTGTCGGGATTCCGGCCCGGTAAGCTTCTTCCGCAATGGGGGTAAGGGGATCGGATTCGTTCGGGGAAATAATCAGCACGTCTACCCGCATGTCGATAAGCTCGCGAATCTGCGCGATCTGTTGCCCGTTGTTCGTATCGGCATTGCGGATGACCAGTTCAAGATTGTCATAATTAGTGACCTCGGTACGCACCTCGCGTATCATCGTCTGCCGCCATGCATCATCAAGCATGCACTGTGACAGTCCTATGACATATTTCTTTTCCTCCTTCACCGCATCACAGCAGCAGAAAAGGAAAAGGCAAATAACCGGCAAAAAGATGTTTTTTGTGTTTTTCATATAGCTGTTATATTATATCCGGACGCGCTCCGAAACACGGCATCAGACATTGAACCGGAAGTGCATTATATCGCCGTCCCGCACGACATAGTCTTTCCCTTCAACGTTCATCTTCCCGGCTTCTTTCACGGCGGCCTCCGAACCGTAACGTATGTAATCGTCATATTTGATAACTTCCGCCCTGATAAAACCCTTTTCAAAATCGGTATGGATAACGCCCGCACACTGCGGCGCTTTACTGCCTTTACGGTATGTCCAGGCGCGTACTTCCTGCGGCCCGGCCGTGAGGAACGTCTCGAGGTTAAGCAATTTATAGGCCGCCTTAATCAGGCGGTTCACTCCCGATTCTTCAAGACCTGTCTCCGCGAGAAACATTTCCCGTTCTTCGCAAGTATCCAGTTCGGCGATTTCGCTTTCTATCCCGGCCGCCACAACCAGGATTTCCACCTGCTCGGATGCGACGGATTCAAGCACCCTGTCAACGAACGTATTGCCGCGTACGGCGCTCGCTTCGTCGACGTTACAGACGTACAAAACCGGCTTGTTGGTCAAAAGAAACAGTTCGCGGGCGATCTTCTGTTCGTCCTTCGTTTCGAGCGCAACGGTACGTGCGTTCCGGCCCTGTTCCAGCGTTTCCTTATACTTTACGAGGACTTCATATATCAGCTTTGCCTGTTTGTCGCCTCCCGTCTGCGCCTGTTTCTGCACTTTCGAGATCCGACTGTCGACCGTCTCAAGGTCTTTTATCTGGAGTTCGGCATCAATGATTTCCCTGTCGCGCACGGGGTCAACGCTTCCGTCAACATGCACTACATTGGGGTCGTCAAAACAGCGCAGCACATGGATAATCGCATCTGTTTCGCGTATATTTGCAAGGAATTTGTTGCCAAGCCCTTCGCCCTTGCTCGCTCCTTTCACAAGGCCTGCTATGTCGACAATCTCGACCGTTGTCGGAACAATCTTTTCAGGATGGACAAGTTCTGCAAGCTTATTTAACCGCTCGTCCGGCACCGTGATAACGCCGACATTCGGTTCTATCGTACAAAAAGGAAAATTCGCCGACTGTGCTTTCGCATTCGATAAACAGTTAAACAGCGTAGACTTGCCCACATTCGGAAGCCCGACAATACCACATTTCAATGCCATAATATTTTTGTTTTAAGAAGATGCAAAGATACTACAAGTCAGGATTAATACAAAATTTATTTCATCCCCGAACTTATCCCCGCACCGTTCCGCATGTCCGGACACGTCGGGATTATACCCCCAGCGACGTCGGTGAAATGACATTAATCCCGTCGGAGCGGGTATAACTGATCCCTGTTCCTGTGATGATATTCAACGATTTTAGCGACTGTGTTTTCGCATGATCTAAAACGGATACCAGTTTGTTGAGGTTCGCCGCCGCTTCGTCAATTTGTCCCGTACCGAGTTTGATTTCAAAGGCCGCCCAGTCGCCGTTGTATTTTTGAACAATGGAATCGACTTCCAGGCCGCTCGAATCGCGGTAATGATACACTTTTGCATCGTTTGCCTGCGCATAAACCCGGAGTTCGTGCGTTATCAGCGATTCAAACAAAAAACCGGTAAAATGGAGATTATTAAGAAGGGAATCCATATCAGCGCCAATCGCTGCAACAGAAAGACTGACGTCGGTAAAATGACGTTTTGGGGTTTTTCTTAATGAAGCGGACGAACGGATGTGCGGATTCCAGGCCGGCTGTTCTTCGGTAATCATCAAACGGGCGAGCACATCAAGATAATCGTAAATGGTAGGACGCGAAAGAGTGCTGCCTTCCTTTTTGCGAATATCAGCCTCAAGTGTCGTAACGTCAACCGGTGTCGCCGTATTCCGGGCAAGAGAACGCAGGAGATTCCGCACTTTGCGCGGGTCGCGTTTTATATCCGAAACACGGCTCATATCTACTTCGGCAAGCAAATATTCACTTTACACTTTTGGAATGGCAGGCGCTTCAATGCGCTTCGAACCAGTTCCGTCCTTTCCCGCAATCCGCGATCAGGGGAACCTGCAGGCTGATGGCGCCTTCCATTTCCTCAAGCACGATGTCGCGAACCGTTTCGAGTTCATCCTTATATGCATTAAAATTCAATTCGTCGTGTACCTGGAGGATCATCCGGCTTTTCAGGCGTTCCTGTTCAAAGCGTCTGTGGATATTCACCATTGCTACTTTTATGATATCGGCGGCGCTGCCCTGAATGGGTGCATTGATCGCGTTCCGTTCGGCATATCCCCTCACCACCGCATTGCTCGAACAGATGTCGGGCAGGTATCGGCGCCTGTTGTACAGCGTTTCGACATATCCCTTTTCGCGTGCGTACCGGATGCTTTCTTCCATAAACTCACGTACACGCGGATAGGTATTAAAATACCCGTCGATGAGTTCCTTCGCTTCGGCGCGCGGAATCGTGAGCCGCTCCGCCAGACCGAAGACCGAAATGCCGTAGATGATGCCGAAATTGGCTGTTTTCGCTTTCCGGCGCATATCCGGCGTCACGTTTTCGTCGGAAACGCCATAGATTTTCGCCGCCGTAGCCGAATGGATGTCTGCGCCGTTGATAAAGGCGTTTATCATGTTTTTATCCCTGCTTATATGCGCCATGACGCGAAGTTCTATCTGCGAATAGTCCGCCGAGAAAAACACGCAGTCGTCATTGTCGGCGATGAACGCTTTCCGTATTTCGCGCCCCATATCGCCGCGGACGGGGATGTTCTGGAGGTTCGGACTGGTTGAACTCAAGCGTCCCGTCGAAGTCACCGTCTGATTAAAGGATGTATGTATTTTCCGCGTTTCAGGGTTTATCAGTTTTGGCAAGTTATCAATATAAGTGCTTAACAGTTTTTTGATGCCGCGATAATCGAGGAGTTTTCCTACGATCGGGTGTTTATGGCGCAGTTTTTCCAGCGTTTCTTCACTTGTACTGAATCCGCCGGTTTTGGTTTTCTTCACTTTTTCGTCGGTTATCTTTAGGTGTTCAAACAACGCTGTTCCGACCTGTTTCGCAGAATTTATATTAAATTCCATACCTGCCAGTTCATATAATTCCCGTTCCAGCAGTTGCAATTTCTCCGTAAGAACGATCGAATACTGGTTAAGGGCTTCGACGTCGAGTTTAACTCCGGTATATTCCATCTCCGCAAGGACGTGAACCAGCGGCATCTCGATGTCATAAAACAGCGATTCCACCGCATTTTCCTTCAGTTTCGGCTCAAAGAAATTCTTTAGACGCAAGGTCACATCCGCATCTTCCGCCGCATATTCGGCGACCTTTTCGACCGGCACATTGCGCATGTTCATCTGGTTTTTACCTTTCTGCCCGATGAGCGATTCTATCGAAACGGGCTTGTAATTCAAATATGTTTCCGACAGGTAATCCATGCCATGCCGTAATTCGGGATTGATGAGATAGTGCGCTATCATTGTGTCAAACAAAGGCCCTCTCATGTACACGCCGTATTTGCGCAGCACGAGCATGTCGAACTTTATGTTCTGCCCCACTTTTTCGATTTCCCGGTTTTCCAGCACAGCGGCAAAGCGTGAAACGATCTTCTTCGCCTCGTCTGTTGATTCGGGTACCGGAACGTACCAGGCTTCAAATTCCTTTATAGCAAACGACATCCCGACAAGTTTCGCCGAAACGGGATCCATCCCGTCCGTTTCCGTATCAAAGGCAAAAGAACTCCGGCCGGCCAAAACGTGCACTAAGCCGGATATTTTATTTTCATTATCGGCCAGGTAATACGTATGAGGGGTTGTGCTTAACTCTTTGAGAACCGGATTTTCCGGCGAACCCGTCCCTTCCTTCGGAAATAGTTCATCCTCGAAGACGCTTTCGTCGAAAAGCGACAGTTGTGCGCCCGGCTGTTTTTGCCCGGTTATGTTCTTTTTGTCCGGCTGGGCGTTACTGCCGGCGCCCATTTTTCGCAGGAAAGAGTTAAACTCTAATTTCCTGTAAATTTCAGCCAGGCGATGTTCGTCCGGCGTCTCACGGATACACGACGCCGCATCGAAATTGATGGGAACATCCGTTACGATTGTCGCCAGGAACTTTGAAAACCGTATTTTTTCCGCATTATTCTCAATCTTCACCTTGAGGCTGGCGCTAAGCTTGTCCGTGCCGGCAAGCAGGTTCTCGACCGTATCAAATTCGGCAAGCAGTTTCTGCGCCGTCTTTTCTCCCACGCCCGGACATCCGGGAATGTTATCGGAGGAATCACCCATTAATCCCAGTAAATCGGTCATCTGGCATACGGACTTCAATTCGTATTTTTCCAGGACGTCCGCAACGCCCAATGTTTCATAATCGCCCCCGAACTTCGGACGGTACTGGAAGATATGTTCGGAAACCAGTTGCCCGTAATCCTTGTCAGGGGTCATCATATACACCTCAAACCCGTCTTTTTCGGCCTGTTTGGCGACGGTGCCGATAACGTCGTCCGCTTCATAACGCGGGACTTCCAGTATCGGGATATTATACGCTTCGATGATCTCCCGTATGACCGGTACGGATTTGCGTATATCCTCCGGCGTTTCTTCGCGCTGCGCTTTATACGCTTCAAAAGCCTCGTGGCGAAAAGTCGGCCCGGGAGGATCAAACCCCACGGCGACGTGTGTGGGATTCATACGGCGCATAACATCTTCGAGCGTATTCACAAATCCGAAAACGGCGGAGGTATTCATTCCTTTGGAATTGATACGGGGATTTTTGATAAAAGCATAATAGGAACGGTAAATCAGTGCGTACGCATCAATCAATAACAGTTTCATAACGTAGTTTATTATTTTATTAAAGCAAATTATATTATTTCGCCGCGTAAAAATATAAAAAGAATCACAATCCGCACTATGCTCATACTTTTTTATACCTCTTTTTTTTTCAGATTACAAATATAGGGGCTATATTTGCACCTGATTAAAGAGTAAGATGATAAATAAACTGCAAATAATACAACCTGTCGCCTCTGAATTTGAACAGTTCGAGGAGGATTTTTCAAAAGCGCTTCATAGCGAAGTTCCTCTTTTACAGACTGCCATAAAACGTGTTTTGTGCTCAAACGGGAAGCACATACGCCCGATGCTGCTCCTCCTGACGGCCAAAGCCTGTGGCAGTCCGACCGTAATAACCCGCGAAGCTGCCATCATCATTGAAATACTCCATACGACAACCCTTATCCACGATGATGTGGTAGATGAAACAAAGCAGCGCCGCGGCGTAGCATCCCTCAATGCCATATTCGACAACCGGATTGCCGTACTAACCGGAGACTACCTCTTGGCCGGGACCATTTTGCGCGTTGTGGCAACGGAAAACATAGCCATGATAAAAATCGTTGCGCGAGTCTGCCACGAACTTTCGGAAGGGGAACTCATGCAGCTTGATAATACGGAAAAACATACGGTAAATGAAGATGATTACTTTAAAATGATCCGTAAAAAAACGGCAAGCCTCATTTCCGCATGTTCGGAGATCGGCGCCATTACCGTCAATGCGCCGCCGGAAACAGTCCGGAAATGTTGTCTTTTCGGGGAATATTTAGGTTACTGTTTCCAGATAAAAGATGATATTTTTGATTATTATGACGACCTGAACATCGGGAAACCTACCGGGAATGACATCCGTGAAGGGAAAATCACCCTGCCGCTCCTTTATGCGCTGAAAACAGCTCCGGCCGAAGAGGCGGCTCATTACATGGATATTATAACCGCTCAAAACTTCACGGCGGAAAATGTAACCGCATTAATCGCATTTGCAAAGCAGCATGGCGGCATCGAATACGCCGGGCAGCGGCTCATGGAATACAAACAGAAAGCGATTGAAATCATTCGCCGGTTCCCGGAATCGGAAGCCCGTGACAGCCTGCTTTTGCTGGCGGACTATTTCGCCGAGCGCGTTAATTAACCGAAATAAAACTGCGGATGAAACATTTTCGGATTTATAACCCGGAAGAAAAAATACGGGAATCATTACAGCATAAAATAGACAACCTGACGAAGCCCAAAGGCTCGCTCGGCAGGCTTGAAGAACTCGCTTTGCAGGCGGGACTGATCCAGCAGACGCTGTCGCCCGCGCTGCGGCAACCGCATCATATCGTCTTTGCTGCCGACCATGGCATAACGGAAGAAAACGTCAGCGTATCGCCCAAGGAAGTGACATGGCAGCAGTGTCTCCATTTCGTGAAGGGTAGCGGGAGTGGAATTAATTTCCTGTGCCGTCAGCATGGCTTCACCCTCTGTGTTGTTGATGCGGGCGTTGACTGCGATTTTCCTCCCGGCTCCGGGATAACGGACATGAAAGTGCGCCGGGGTACGCGCAATTATGTTTATGAAGCGGCGATGACGCCGGGGGAGATGGATTTGTGTATCGAACGCGGCGCAACGATTGTCCGCAAGGTGAATGAGACCGGCTGTAACGTCGTCAGTTTCGGGGAGATGGGTATCGGCAATACCTCCTCGTCGTCGCTCTGGATGACTTGCCTGACCGGTATCCCGCTATTGCAGTGCGTCGGAGCCGGTGCAGGGCTTGATTGCGATGGCATACGTCACAAGTATCAAGTGCTCAAGCGGGCATTGGACAATTATCGCGGCGACCGTTCCGTGACGGATGTAATGCGCTATTTCGGCGGTTACGAAATGGTGATGGCCGTTGGAGCCATGTTGCAGGCTGCGGAACGGGAAATGATCATTCTTGTTGACGGTTTTATTATGACAGCTTGTATGCTGGCGGCCTCACGCCTCTATCCCGAAGTCATGCCTTATGCCGTTTTCGGGCACCGCAGCGACGAAACCGGGCATGGCCTTTTGCTGGAAGCGCTCGGCGCACGCCCGCTGTTAAGCCTTGGCATGCGCCTCGGGGAAGGAACAGGCGCCGTATGCGCCTATCCGGTACTCGACTCGGCCGTGCGCATGATGAATGAAATGAACTCCTTTGAAGGAGGAAAGGTGACAAAATACTTTTGAGAATGATGGTAAAAGATATTATCGCGGCCTTCATCTTTTTTACGCGGCTTCCTTTAGGGCGCATCCGTAACGTCCCGGCAGACAGCTTCAGGCGTGTTGTCGCATACTGGCCGCTGACGGGGCTGTTGACGGGGGGCGTCATGAGCGCGGTTTACTTATCGGCTGTTTATCTCGGTTTTCATGCTGTGATAGCCGTTCTGCTGGCATTTACAGGCCGGCTACTGTTGACGGGCGCGTTACACGAAGACGGACTGGCCGACTTCTTAGACGGATTCGGAGGCGGACGTACGCGCGAAGAAACGCTGGCGATAATGAAAGATTCGCATACGGGCAGTTTTGGCGCACTCGGGCTGGCGCTTTACGTCCTGCTGTGGACAGGCTCGGTCCTTATCCTGGTGCACCGGCTCAAAGGCGATGAATACATCCTTTTCCTTACATGCGATATATGGAGTAAGTGGTGCGCCTCGCAAATTGTCAACATGCTGCCGTATGCACGCAAGGAAGAAGAGAGCAAGATAAAAAGCACGTATGAAAGGATGTCGCCCGCACGTTTCGTTGCCGGCCTTGTCTCCGGCATGTTGCCGCTTGCATATATGCCGGTTTCCGGCAGCGCTTCCGTCCTGTTTCTGGCCGGTGCAGCCGCGCCGCTAATCGCCATGCTCTTTCTCGTGCGGTATATGAAACGGCGTATCCGGGGATATACCGGCGATTGTTGCGGCGCCGTGTTTCTTTTCTGTGAATTGTCATACCTGTTAACATTAAACTGTTTATGGACGTTTTCCTGATACGGCACACCTCCGTAGATGTTCCGCCGGGCGTCTGCTACGGACAAACCGATGTCCCGCTGAAACCGTCTTTCGAACAGGAAGCGGAAATCGTAAAGGAACGGCTTAAAGGCGAGGCGTTCGATGCCGTTTACACAAGTCCCCTGAGCCGCAGCGTAAGGTTGGCGGCCTATTGCGGCTATCCGGACGCACGGCGCGACGACCGGCTGAAAGAAATGTATATGGGCGACTGGGAGATGCAGGCCTTCGACGACATTGAAGACTCCCGATTGCAGGAATGGTATGAGGACTTCCCGAATGTCCCGGCACGTAACGGCGAATCTTACCGCGACTTGCTTGCGCGCGTGTCGTCGTTCCTGAACGAAGTAAAAGAATCTGCCGGGACTTCCGGCCATAAAAAAATAGCCATATTCGC
>JAISYY010000348.1 GCA_031269635.1 Tannerella sp.
CTGCAATGACCGCCAACGCAACCGGCAGGAATCCCCGCACGATTTCCAGCAACAAAACAGGAAGCGACAGCAACACATAATCGGCGGCAAACACCCGCCACGGACGCTCCTCCACAAGGCACACAAAATGGTAGTCTTTCCGCCGGAAATGAACACATAACAATATGAAAATCCATCCTCCACCTGCGATCAGCCCGCCCTTCACCGTATCCGTAACAGTAAACAGCCCGAATCCGCCCACGATCATCATGACAATGATTATTGCCATATAAAACAGCGGGATATCCTTCATGACAGAAACGAATCGGCGCAAACGAAATTTTACAAAATCAATGTTCATACATTTTCTGTCTAATAACGGAAAGATGAACACAGTCGTATATAAGGTTATACATAACTGTTTTCGCCCCAGCCCAGTTTGATGAGTTCTATCTTCGACGGGTCGGACGTCCCCAGATGGTAGCGCGTATCGGCGATGGCGATGTGTTTGGCCGGAGGATTCAGCGGACGGCTTTCCTTGAAATATTCCCGGCGTTTGGCTTCGATAATACGCAAACCTGCCGAATCGACGGCCACCGGATCGAAGCCGGCAAGCAGCCCGCTGTATTTCCATGAATACTCCTCCGAGAATTTGCTCGGCGCCACATGATGGAACTGCGGGGTGAACATGACCAGTACATGCAGGCGCGTCTTGCCTTTCACCATCGGCAATTCCTGCAGGCTGCCCAATACGGCGCAGGAATCCTCATGATAGTCGGACGGCTTCTCTGCGAACATGATGTAATTTTTCAGCAATGTGCCCACTCCCGACCATGCATGTGTACGCATCGGACGAGTATTGATCAGCGCCGTCGCCTGTTGGAAGACGGGATTCTGCTTCACGCCACGGTCGTCTACACTGACCTTGTCTTCCGGCACGCCGGCGCCAAGTACACGGGCTTTCAGCGTGTCATTCACACATGGTGGCGTAGGCAGGCCGTTCCATTGGTTCGTTTTGATGCCAACAATGTCGGTGGGTTTGATAATGGAAGCCCACGCTTCCTTTGGTGTATTCAATCCGGTCAAACGGCAGACGGCTTCGTCTATCATCTGTTCACAAACGGCGGCATCGGGCGTATCGCCACCGGCATACAACTTTTGGTTGCGTATCAGTACAACTTTACTGGCAGCCTCCGATTCCATCGCCCAGGCATAGACGGGACGATTCAGGAGCAGGGCGCCTCCGGCAGCCATAAAGGCTGTCCGTTTTAACAATTCACGACGGGAAATAGTTTTCATAAATCTCTGGTATTTAAAAGTTATTCAATAGAATTATATAAATCGTCAATTTGTTCAAGGCTCCGGCCGTCGAAGATGGCGCAGAGGCGTTTTCCCCGCGTCCACGTCGTAAACCATGTCCCGTCTTCCAGCCGGAGTTTGGGACGTTCGCCTGCCGATTCCGGTGCAAACTCTTTTTTCAGTTGCGCCCAGGCCGTGGCTGCGGCCGTTGCGTCAGGATAGTCAACCATCAGGAGGTAGCAACGGGTGTCGGCATTTCCGTATTTGGCCAGCACGGCGTCGGTTTCGTCGCTGATATTAACGAGGTTGTAATCGGCAATAAACAGGTAGGCATTGAGCCAGATATAATGATGGAAATACAGATAACCGCCCGGCACGAGGTCTTTTTGCGGCAATGCATCGACGATAGCCGGCCGGCGGCCTGTTCCCGGAATGGCTTTATCCACCAGCGAAGCCACGTGAAGAAGTGCTTTTTTGCTTTCGGGCGTGGCCTTTTCCGCAGTGATAATCACGTAGTATTTGTCTTTCCAGAAAAGAAGAAAGTCACCGGAACGCTGCGATCCCTGTCCGTATTCGTTTTCCTCCCTGTCACGGCTTTGGGTGTAAACGCCAAAGGCATTAGCCGGCGAAGTCATCTCGTAGACCTCGACCGTCACCTGCGGCAACCCCTCGCCGTTGTACTTGCAACCTTTCATGCCGACCAACCCATAAGACAGGTACAATTCCGCCCCGCCGTTGATATAGTCGTAAAGCGCTTCGCCTTCACAGTCCAACCGGGCGGTGACTTGCCAGGCGTCAAATTTTTCGGGCAACACCTTCATCACGTCCATCTTTTGAGCGCAAACCCACGCGGGTATGCAGGAACAACACACGGCAAAAACATATCTCCATATACGAAACATAAGACTTTTATTATGAGGTCGCAAGTATACGTTTTTTCTGCCATATATCCAAATAAATCCGGAAAAAAGAAACCGAAAAAACGAAATAAACAAGTTTATAATTCGTTGTAAGAAGCAAAAATTTCGTTTTTATTATCCGTATTTGCTATTTAAATCTTTTATACGAGAACTTACAAAAAAACAGATCAACCGGCAGTACACATTCATTCTATGGGAACATATTTCGTAAATAAATGTATCGAGATATTAAATATGACTAAATAACAACATTACACTTGCTAATATTAAATATGATTAGCTATATTTGTCGGACAAATATGATTAATACGTTTAATATTTAACATACATGGAGACGCTTAAAATACAGAATCATGCAATCACTTTGGTAGACCAGGTAGAAGACAAACTGCTCACGTATTTCAAAGGGGAAAATTTACATGCAGGCGAAGCCATTCCCAACGAATTGGAGTTGGCCAACGCGCTGGGCGTAGGACGAAGCGTCCTGCGGGAAGCGTTGAGCCGGTTGAAAATGATGGGTATGATTGAATCCCGTACACGCCGGGGTATGATTTTGACCGAACCGTCCATACTGGGAGGGATGAAGCGCATTGTTGACCCGCGTATCCTGAGCGAAGATTCCCTGTTTGACCTACTGGGGTTCCGCATCACCCTGGAAATCGGTATGTGTAGCGACCTTTTCCTGCATATTACGGACAAGGATATCGACGAACTGAAGGAAATCGTCCGGTTAGGCATTGCTTTTGAGAACAACGCTTATTCACCTGTCAGCGAATTTTCATTTCATGCCAGGCTTTATGAGATTACAGGAAACAAAACAATCTCCGAATTTCAGGAAATAATTCATCCGGTAATGGTTTTTGTGAAAGACAAATTCAAAGATTTCCTCGAACCGATAAATATCGAAATGAAAAAAAAGAACCAAATCGTAACGCATGCCGACTTGTTGGATTTCATCAAAAAAAGGGATGAAACCGGATACCGTGAAGCGCTTGAACAACATTTCGCCGTATACAAGATATTCTTAAGAAACAGAAATCAGGAAACAAATCAAACATATTTTAATTACAAACTATGATGCAAACAAACAAATTTCCTAAACTAAAAGGCTTGATTGCCGCCACATTTACTCCGATGGATACGGCAGGTCATGTGAATCTCCCGGTCATTGATTCGTATGCGCAGTTGAT
>JAISYY010000400.1 GCA_031269635.1 Tannerella sp.
GAGGCAGGCGGGCGTTACGCCGGTTTCATCTCGTTGCAGGATAAAGCCGCCAACTTGATAAGCGTGATTACGATTATCAGATGGCTCTTTTATAACCGGAAGGAAGCTACCCGCATCCTGCCCGCAGCAGGCGTTTCGCCGGAAAACATCCGCCATGCGGAAGTCTTCGGGCAAATCATACGCGACGCACTGGAACGTGATGATTTTTCAGGGTTACAGGCCGGCCTGATGCGCGAACGGGCCGTTACGTTCCTGCCTATCGTCTATTTCATCGAAAAGAACGGTCACAGGATATGGGGACAGTGGGCAAAATTCATCCTCCGTAAAGGCCCTTACAAAGATCCTAAACGAGAGCCTTACCTGCGTATTTTTTGCGCTTACCTGTTCTTCGTACTGTATGCCGTATCTCCCGTGGGGATGATTTTTTTCTTCCTTACTTATCCGTTTCGCCGGGCTTCGCTGCAAAAGGCGCGACGGGAAATGTGTTATGAACTAAGTTGAAACAATGTGTAGAATTTTATATGCTTAACATAAAAAGATATGATGAATGATAGCGTTTACATAAACCGTCTTTCTGCATTTTTCCCGAACCGGCCGGTTGGGAATGACGAAATGGAACAGTATATCGGACTGGTTAATGAAAAATCATCGCTGGCCAAGCGCCTGGTATTGAGTAAAAACGGAATAAAGCGCCGCTATTACGCGCTCGATAAATCGGGACAGGTAACGCATACCAATGCCGTTATGGCGGCAAACGCGGTCAGGGGATTGCTGGACGGGGAGCTGACCCTGGATAAGATTGATTTGCTGTCGTGCGGGACGGCCTCGCCCGAACAGGTGATACCGTCGCACGGGGTGATGGTGCATGGCGAACTGAAAGGCGGCAAACATACCGAGGTCGTTTCGTTTGCCGGTTCGTGCTGCACGGGGATGCAGGCGTTAAAGTACGCATATTACGCGACGCTGGCCGGTGATGCGGAAAATGCGGTATGCGTGGCGTCGGAACGTCTGTCGGCCTGGATGACGGCGCGTTATTTTGAAAAAGAATCGGAACTGATTAACCGGTTGGGTAAACAGCCGGTGCTTGCGTTTGAGAAAGAATTTCTGCGCTGGATGTTATCGGACGGAAGCGTTGCCGTACTGTTGCAGCGCAGACCGCCGGAAAACGCGCTCTCTTACCGTATTGAGTGGATTGAATTAACGTCTTTCGCAAATGAAGTAGAAACATGCATGTATGCCGGGGGCGATAAAAACGAAAAAGGCGAGTTCCTGGGATGGACGCAGTTTCCGGAAAAGGAATGGCTTGACCGTTCGCTGTTCTCCCTGAAACAGGATACAAGGCTGCTGGATCATTATATCGTGCAACTTGGCGGACGCTTTTTGCGGGAGATTGCGAAAAAACGCAATTTCGATCCTTCTTCCGTTGACTGGTTTATGCCGCATCTCTCATCCATGTATTTTGCATCAAAAATCGAAGAAGAGTTGAAGGCGTACGGTTATGATATTCCCGGCGAGAAATGGTTTGTCAATTTGCCGGAAACGGGAAACGTCGCATCTGTTTCGGCGTTTGCCATGCTGGACGACCTGAAGCGTTCGGGACGTGCGCAGAGGGGCGACAGGATACTCGTCATGGTGCCCGAAAGCGCGAGGTTTTCCTACGCATACGCACTGTTAACGGTTTGCTGAAGCGTCAAATTAATTAAGAATTACGGGTTCATTACATAATAAATATAAGAAATGAAGACAGGGGATGTGCCGCAGGATTTGAAATACTTTAAAAATAAAGTTATCCGCGACCTGATGTATGCCGTGGATGAAAGCGGGCGTTATACGCCGGTGCTTAGCGACGGATGGAGTGTGAAAAACGATGCGTTGAATGTCGTTTGGGACGACATCCGCGAGCAATGTGAAGTGATTCGCCGGCAGGTACTGGCAAAGGAGGTCAGCCCGCTTGCGTATCACATGAAAAAAGCATTGCAGGATACCGGCATGTTGGCTTCTTACTCCGGCGTTCCGAAAAGGACCGTCCGCAAGCATTTGAAGTATGAAGAGTTTTTGAAATCGGATGAGGCGACATTGCTCAAATATGCGGATGCGCTTCGTATCACTGTCGACGAACTAAAACGTGTAGATGAATGGAAATAGAATTTGAACACCGGACTGCCGCCCATTGTGAAGACGGAGTGACGGCCAACCTATTACGGTTTTATGGATATGATTATTCGGAGCCGCTGATTTTCGGACTGTCGGCGTCGCTTTATTTTGTTCATTTACCCTTTATCAACCTGGCGGGATTTCCCGTTACCTCTTTCCGTCCGCTACCGGGAGTTATCTTCGCACGTGTCACGCGGCTGCTCGGATTCAAAATACGCAAGACGGTTTTCCTCAACCGGAAAAACGCGGTACGGAAGCTGGATACACTTATCAACCGGGGCACCCCGGCGGGTTGTGTTGTCGGGATGTATTTCCTGCCTTACATGCCGCTGGAGTACCGGTTTCATTTTAACGCGCATAATATTTGCGTCATTGGCAAGGAGGGCGATAATTACCTGATCAGCGATCCTGTTGCGACGGAAAAAGTGACCATTTCGTCGCGTGATCTGCTGCGTGCCCGTTTCTCAAAAGGTACTTATCCGCCGTTTGGCAAACTTTACTGGATAAAATCGTTACCCGAAAACGAGCCGGATATAAAAAAACTGGTACATGCGGCAATCAAAAAGAATTGCCACCGTATGATTCACGAGCCGGGGCCGGTGCCGTTTGTCGGGGTAAATGCGTTTAATTATCTGGGGAACAAGATTCCGAAATTCCCGAAAATCTACGGCGACAGGAAAGCCGCCCTGCACTTGGCGCAACTCATCCGCATGATGGAGGAAATAGGGACGGGAGGCGCAGGCTTCCGTTTCCTTTACGCCGCATTCCTGCAGGAGGCGGCAGAGATAACGGGTATTCACGAATTAAACGACTTTTCGCTGCATCTTACGGATATTGGCGACCAGTGGAGGATTTTCGCCTCGGAAGCCGGCCGTATTTGCAAGAACCGCTCACAGGAAGGCGTGGATTATCAAACGATAGGCAATCATCTGAAAGCTATCGGCCAACAGGAAAACAGATTCTTCACCGGCCTTGATAAATTAATCAAAAGCAAATAATGGAAAATCCCCTGATAAGTATCCGTAATCTTCACAAGACTTATCCCGGAGCGTCGCAGCCTTCGGTTGACGGACTGTCTTTACAGGTAGAGAAAGGCGCGTTTTTCGGATTACTGGGGCCTAACGGCGCAGGGAAGACGACTACGGTTTCCATACTGTGCGGCTTGTGTTCGTTTGACAGCGGGGAGGTCGCGGTCAACGGATTGGACGTGCGGCGCAAAATACACTTTATCAAACCGCTGATAGGCGTAGTGCCACAGGATATAGCGTTATATCCCGAACTGACGGCCGATGAAAACCTTCGTTTTTTCGGCGGAATGTATCCTGTTCCGTCGCATGAACTGAATGAACGTATTGAAACGTATCTGGAAGCGTTCGGTTTGACGTCGCATCGCAAGAAGAAAACAAGCCGCCTCTCCGGGGGCATGAAACGCCAGGTTAATCTTATTGCTGCATTGCTGCACCGTCCTGCGCTGCTTTTTTTAGACGAGCCGACCGTCGGCGTTGACGTACATTCGCGCCAGGTTATCATTGAAAACCTGCAAAGTCTTCACCGTAACGGGATGACGGTCGTCTATACTTCGCACGACATGAAAGAAGCGGAACGCTTATGTACGCATGTAGCCTTGATGAATCACGGGCGCATTATCTGTGAAGGCGTTCCCCGCCGGTTGATCAGCGAAGCTTCCGTTTCCTCGCTCGAAGAACTGTTTATAAAGAAAACGCTGTAAAAAAATCTGCCGGTCAAGATGAAAAATTTTATAAATTTACTGCGTAAGGATTTTCTGTTGCTCATCCGTGATTCCTGGGGCGTTGTGCTGCTGTTCCTGATGCCATGGGCGCTGGTGCTGCTGATGACGTATCTCCAGGACAGCACGTTCCGTTCGATTAACGAAAATCACATTCCGCTCTACCTGCTTAACAACGACCGCGATTCGTTAGGCGACATGGTCAGCCGGCATCTTCTTGCAAACAATATTTTTGAAGTATCAACCGAAACCGGCGAGCGCGCTCTTTCTGCAGACGAGCTTGAAGAAGCCGTCTCGCGAGGCGATTATCTTATCGGCGTGATCATACCGGAACATGCTACGGAACGGTTGCGCGGGAAAGTCAGGCAGGGCGTCGAAAGAGCTTTTAACGGCGACGACGGGAACCGTACGGACGACAATACGCCTTCCCTTCTTGAAATAAAGATCCTCATTGACCCGAAAGCCAAGCCGTCTTTCCGCACGTCCCTGATACGCGCCGTGCGTGAAAATGCTTTAATGGTACAGAACAAGCTTCTTCTCGGCGAAATAACGCGGCAGGTAAACCGCATCGTCCCCATACCCGTAAACCTTGATATCAACACGAATGAACTGATTACGATAAGCGAATCGTATGCACAGTCAAACAGGACGAATATCATCCCTGATTCCACTCAGCATAATGTGCCTGCATGGAGTATGTTCGCGATATTCTTTATCGTGATATCGCTGGCCGGTAATATGATTGGCGAACGTGAGACGGGTTGTTTTAACCGTTTGATGACGATGCCTTTTTCTTTTCATTCATATATCCTGAGCAAAGTGAGCGTTTATTTGTGCGTTTGTATGCTTCAGCTTGCACTTATGATTCTGACAGGCATGTATGCCATACCGTTACTTGGTTTGCCTGTTTTGAAACTTGGCCACAGTATATCCGCTTTGATAGCGATGTCGGTATCGTCGTCGCTGGCCGCTATCGGTTACGGGCTGGCCATCGGGAGCATTGCCCGTACAAACCAGCAGGCAAGCGTCTTCGGCGCCGTGTCGGTCGTCATTCTGGCCGCGATGGGAGGAGTATGGATACCGACGTTCATCATGCCGCGTTTCATGCAGATAGCAAGTAATGCATCTCCTTTAAACTGGGGACTGAACGGTTTTAACGAAATCTTTGTCCGCGATGCGGGTTTTAGTGATATTCTTCCTTATGCATCAGCGTCCCTGCTGTTCTTTATCATAACGTTGGCCATATCCTGCCACAGCAACCGTAAAAGACGGAAATAACGTAACGGAGGTTTTCAGGTTCGCTATATGATTTGCGTTCCGCATTACCTCAAAATGCAAAGCCTGCCGGAGAGTGGAATACAATCTTTATCCGTGTGAAAGACGGCCCCGCACCCCGCGTCCGTCCCTGTAGCCCTGTCGGAGTTAGTTCCGGTTGCGCTTATGTTTTTTAATTTTTTGATACTATTTTTCTTGCGAATTGTTGGGCATTTCTTAAATCTTCTGCATGAGGTCTGCCTTTATTCATTCCTCCAAAATATTTCAAAAAACGGTTGGTATCTCTTTTAACAGTTTCAGATACTGTTCTTTGGCGGAAGTTATTTTGAAATCCGTAAACGACGACTGATAATTTGCCATCATTTCTTCTGTCATTATACGGCAGGCAGATTCCAGTTCCGGAAACTTCCCAAACATATCCGCTTCATCTTCGGGAGTACTTGTGGCGACGACAGTATCTTCAATACATTCCAGATATAGTTCCGAAGGTATTGGTTTTCCGAAATTTGGAGGTGAAACAGA